>JAPJRA010000073.1 GCA_030824835.1 Geminicoccaceae bacterium
ATCTCGTCCTCTCCAATCCGGCGCAGCAGCCTCTGCCCGAGCCGGACCGTGCCGACAGCCCCTTCTACGCCGGCAGCGACGGCCGCCGCATGATCGAGGGGCTGGTCCGCGCGGCGCCGGCGCGGCTGAAGCCGACCGGGCGTCTGCTAATGACCCACAACTCCCTGGCCGATCTGCCGGCGACACTGCAGTAGATGCAGGACTGCGGGCTGCGGCCACGCATTGTGGCCGAGCGGACGCTCGAGTTCCGCCCGTTCATCGATCGCAGCTGGCTCGACCAGTTGGGCGGCACCGCGCGGGAACTGTACACGGTGCGTGATGGGAAAGCCTGCGAGACGCTCTACATCGTCGAGGCGCAGCCCCGGTAGCCGGAGTCTGGTGCAACACCGCAGCCCGGCGCGCCCCTAGAATATCTGCCCGCGGATCGCCCCGGCCGGAAACGGGGCCGTGCCGACGTCGAGGTAGAAGTCGCCGGGCTTGGTCCGGATGTGCAGCCCCACGGCCGGATCGAAGCCCTTGATACAGGTAGTGGAGCTGCCGGGATTGCCGGCATCGGGTAGTGTCAGGTCGACCACGACCGGCCCATTGACCCCGGCGACGCCCAGGCGCAGGGCTGCGGCCGTGGGCTTGTCGATGAGCTGCACCAGCATGATCACGCAGAGCCGGCGGTTGCTGCGGTCGAGGGTGATCGCTGCGGCGGCCGACCCGTCCGGGTCACCTGCCTTGGCCCTGCCGTCGGCGCTGACCACGTTGCCGCCGCCGAGCACCGCGAAGTGCTGCAAGCCCTGCGCCGGCGCCGGCGCAGGGTAGGCGACGGCGAGCGCGATCGCCGCCGCACCGGCATAGGCTCGAAAGACGTTCATATCGGGTGTCCACAGCATGGGAGCGAGCAGCGCTCCGGTCGCGTCCCAATATCGGTCAGAACATCTGCCCGCGCAGCGCGCCGTTGGGGAATTCCGTCGTGCGGATCTCGATGTAGAAATGGTTCGGCTTCTCGCGCAGCAGCGCGAGCCGTGACGGCACAATGGTCCTGGTGCAGGTATTGGAGTTGCCGGGATTGCCGCCAATCGGGGGTGTCAGAGCGATGATGATGCCGCCTCTGACGCCGGCTGTGCCCTGACGTATGGCCGCCTTGGTCGACGTGCCCAGCTTGACGACCATCAGGCTGACACAGACCTGCCCCGTGTCGTCGATGGTGACCGCTGCCGCGCCCGAGCCATCGAGATCGCCGGCCGAGGCCATGCCCGCCGCGCTCACCACGCTGCCGCCGGTCAGCACCGCAAAATGCTGCAGGCCCTGCGCCGACGCGTCGGTCGTGGCGCACATCATCAAGATGATGCCTGCGCCAGCGACGAGGAAACCATGGAGCTTTATTTATCTTATCCCGGCTCACTCGCAATAATCACTGCGATCATCACATAGAGTGCAGCGAAAAACAAGATTGCTTTTGCCGGTACTGTTCTATTCACAGCAACTGCTCTGTCGTGATCTTATAAATTGTTATGACTATCCACGCCGATAAACCAAGCCGACGCAAATATCCTTACGAAGTTATCGATCGTAGCTTCCGTCACTTCTACGTTGATACAGAGCCGATCGACCATTAGACGTGCGTCGTGGCTCATGGAGTGCTGCAGATTTGCGGCGTCGGAAGGTGGTGGTCATGGGCGGGCCGCCCGTAGAGGTCGGCGCTACTGCTCCTCAGCGGGTCAGCAGCGCCACCATGGCCAGCCACATCGGTGCGCTCAGACAGAGTCCGAAGACGAGGCCGGTGCCGAAACGCTCGGCGTCACCGCGGCGCGTCGCCGTAATCCTGTGGGCTCGATCGTCGCGGCGCCAGACATTGGCGTCGTGCCGGGACGGGGTCGCGGTGAGTACGGTGTGCATCATCACATCACATCCGGTGAAAGGACGATCCAGTCGCCCGAAGTGAACGTTGTAACAGGACAACGTCGACCGGGCCCGACGGTTTCATTCCCGCACCCGACAGAAAGCCCACGACCTTGAAACCCACGCTCTCGTGAAGGCGGATGGAAGGCAGATTGCGCGCGTCGCCGACCACCGCGATCATCTCGCGGCAGTCGAGCTGACTGCAGGCGAGCAGCAAGGCCTCCAACAAGGCACGGCCGACGCCGTGGCGCCGCGCCTGCCGGGCCACATGAATCGAGTCCTCGACCGTGGCCCGGTAGGCGGCGATGGCGCGGAACGGCCGTGCCCAGCAGAAGCCCAGGACGTGGCCCTCGCCGTCGACGGCGACGTAGCCGGGCAGACCGGCTTCGTCGACCGTCGCCAGACGACGCCCGAGCTCGGCCGCATCGGGGATCGGATCCTCGTAGCTGCCGATCCCGTCCTCGATCTGCTCGCGGTAGATCGCGGCCATCTGCGCCAAATGCCGAACACTGGCAGCCTCGATCGAGAAATCGAGGCGCCGCTCCACCGGCCGTGCCGTCACCGGCAGGGTCAACAGGTCCATGGCGAGACTCCCCTGCGCCGAGGGTGTCAGACGTAGTAGGAGCGCAACGGCTCGAAGCCGTTGAACGCGACCGCGGCGTAGGTCGTGGTGTAGGCGCCGGTGGCGTCGATCTCGAGCCGGTCGCCGATCTCCAGGTCCCGCGGCAGGCTGTACGGGCTGCGCTCGTAGAGCACGTCCGCACTGTCGCAGGTCGGGCCGGCCAGGATCACCGGCGTAGCCTCACCACGACGCTCGCAGCGGATCGGGTACTGGATCGCCTCGTCCATCGTCTCGGCGAGACCGCCGAACTTGCCGATGTCGAGATAGACCCAGCGCTTGGCATCGCCGTCGCCCTTCTCCGCGATCAGCACCACCTCGGTCTGGATCACGCCCGCATTGCCCACCAAGCCACGGCCGGGCTCGGCGATCAGGAACGGCAGCCGGTTGCCGAAATGCCGCCGGACGGCCGCCATGATCTCGACGCCGTAGGTCGCCGTCTCCGGCACGGCCGCACGGTAGGGAGTCGGGAAACCGCCACCCAGATTGACCATGCCGAGCTCGATGCCGACGGCCTCGAGGTCGCGAAAAAGGGCCGCGACCTCGGCCAGAACGGCCTCCCAGGCGGTCGGGTCCTTCTGCTGCGAGCCGACGTGGAACGACACGCCCCACGCCTCGACGCCGAGGTCGGCCGCGCGGGTCAAGAGGTCGCGCGCCATGGCCGGCGTGCAGCCGAACTTCTTGGACAGCGGCCAGTCCGCACCCGCCCCGCTGGTGAGGATGCGGCAGAACACCTTGGCGCCGGGAGCGGCACGGGCGATCTTGTGCAGCTCCGCCTCGCTGTCGAAGGCGAACATGCGCACGCCCATGGCAAACGCACGGGCGATGTCGGCCTCCTTCTTGATGGTGTTGCCGTAGGAGATCCGGGAAGGATCGGCACCGGCGGCCAGCGCCATCTCGACCTCGGCCTGGCTCGCCACGTCGAACGAGCTGCCGAGCGCCGCGAGCCGGCTCAGGATCTCGCGCGCCGGGTTGGCCTTGACGGCGTAGAAGATCTGCACGCCGTCCAGCGCCGCCGCCAGGGCCAGATAGTTGGCCTCGACGATGTCGACATCGACGACGAGATAGGGGGTGCTGGGACGCACCTGATCGAGAAAGCGGCGCAGTTTCGGGGTCATGCCCACGAACCCTCCAATCGGTAGAGGAGTTGACGAGGACGAGACCGGTAAGAGGCGCTGGTGCGCCCTCCCGCTATCTCGAGGTGATGGGGGAAAGGAAAGTCAGCCGACCAGGATGTTCTTGAACTGCCAGGGATCGGTCGGGTCGATGTCCTCAGGGAACAGGGCGGCGCGGTTGTCGAGCGGTGTCCACTCGCTGTAGGCGCCGACCACCGGGCCGAGATAAGGCTTGGCGACCTCGAGAACACGCCGCCAGTCCAGCTCGTCGGCTTCGACGATCCCGGCCATCGGCCGCTCGATAGCGCACACCATGCCGCCCAGCACCCCGGCTGCCACCTGCAATGACGTGGCACTATTATGCGGGGCGAGCTCCCTGGCCTGGGCGATGCTCAGCTGCGAGCCGTACCAGAAGGCACCGCGGGCATGGCCCATCAGCAGCACGCCCAGCTCGTCGATGCCGCTGACGATGTCCTCCATCATCAGCCGCTGCTCCGGCTGCTGGCGCCATTCGTTGCCGGCCAGCTCGTGCACCGACAACACGGCGGCATCGCACGGGTGGTAGGCGTAGTGCACGGTCGGCCGATACTGCACCGCATCGCCGTCGCGCAGGGTCAGATAGTCCGCGATCGAGATCGACTCGTTGTGGGTGACGAGAAAGCCGTGGATCGGCCCGGCCTTGGGCGTCCAGGTGCGCACGCGCGTGCCCGCACCCGGGCGGTTGAGGTAGATCGCGGCGCCGCAGCCGGCGGCATGACGCATGCCCTGTGCCGGGAAATGCCGCTCGTGCGTGCCCCAGCCCAGCTCGGCCGGCTGGCAGCCCTCGGAGACGAAGCCGTCGATCGACCAGGTGTTGACGAACTCACCCGTCCGCTTGGGGTCGCGCGACACCTGGGTGTCACGCTCGGCGACGTGAATGGCCTTCACGCCCAGGTCGCGGAACAGCCGCGCCCAGCCCTGTCGGTCGGTCGGCTCCTGATGCGGCAGGCCGGTGTCGCGGGCCACGAACAGCGCCGCCTCCTTGGCCAGCTGCGAGACCAGGCCGGGATTCGCCCCCTGGGCGCTGACCGCGGTCGGGCCGCGGCCGAGCTCGCGGCGCAGCTGCAGCATGGTCTCGCGCAGCGCGTAGTTCGAGCGGTCGGCCGGCGTCAGGCTGCGGTCGAAATACATCCCGCCCCACGGCTCGACGACGGTGTCGAGATAGAGCGCGCCACGCTCGTGGCAGAAGGCGACGATGGCCGTGCTGCTGACGTCGACCGACAGGTTGAGCACGAAATCGCCGACACCGACCAGCGGCTCCAGCACGCGACCGTAGTTATCCTGCGTCAGCGGCGTCTCGTGGAAGGCGATGCCGTACTCAGCGGCCTCGTCGCGGCCACGCGCGTCGGCGGTGACGATGGTGATCCGGTCCGGGCTGACATCCAGGTGACGCAGGATCAGCGGCAGGACAGCTTGGCCAATGCTGCCACAGCCCAGCATGACGAGCTGGCCGGGAAGCTGGGTGTGAACGACGTGCTCGGCCATGGCCTCTGCTCCTTCCTCAAACTCTGGTCTTCGGACGCAACCGGGCGGGACCGGCAAGGGTCCCGCCCGGTTGCGTCGGGCCTACGGATTTCGGTGACCGGCGCCCGGCCGAGCTAGCTCGGCCGGGCTGCGGCAGCCGCCGCGTCCGGGCGCTTGACGTCACCGTCCAGCACCATCGATTCCAGACGCGCGACCCGCCGCTCGATCGCCTCTTCCCACCGCTCCGTGGCCTCGATCTGAATACCGGCCTGACGCTGCGGCAGAGCGGTCGCCAGCACGCCGCTGAGCCACTGGCCCAACGTCATGCCACGTGCACGCGCCGCGTCGCCGGCCGCCTTCTGCAGCTTGGCGGGCACACCGCGCACCGTCCAACGATCGGATTTCTCCGCCTTGGCCGGTCGCGTCACCCGCTCCGCCTTCTTCCGCATCTCACCCCCGGCTGTCAGACACGGCAGCCGCGGCTGCCGTGGGGAGCTGCATATAGGGGCGTGATACGGGCCTTGCAAGAGCTTTCTGGCAGCCAGGTCTGCCGCGGCTGCCGGCCGGCCTCCGGCTAGTAGCGCTGGCCGTTCTTGTGCACGAAATGCCAGCGCCCGTCGGTCCCCAGCGCGCCCACGATGTCGTCGTCCGGGTAATGGGCGCGGTCACGGGCGGCGCGATCGCCGATCTCGAGATAGACCACGTCCCTGTCGGTGCGATTGACCAGATGGTGTGCGTCCATCGTACCCGCCTTGAACCCTGCCGCCATGCCCGGCCGCAGCACCGTCTCGCCGGCATCGGTCACGAGGGTCGGCTCACCCTTGAGGATGTAGACCAGCTCGTCCTGGTGCGAGTGCGCATGGCGCAGCGAGGACATGCCGCCGGGCAGGAGCGTGGTCAGGTTGACGCCGAAATTGCTCAGCCCGAACAGGTCGCCCAGCGGGCGTTTCACCCGCCCCATCATGCGCGACGCGAAAGGTTCGGGATAGTTCGACGCCAGCTTGCGCGGCGGGGCATCGGCGGCCACGACCGCCACCGGCGTCTCAGTGCTGCTCATCCTGGCCTTTCCCTTGTCGGCACGACGATCGGGCAATCGACAGCGGGTCGCCATAGCCCGAAGCGACGGGGACTGCCAGTCCAAGTTTCGTCGCCGGCAGGGATAGTGAAAGCCCGTCGCCTGAGGTCGTCAGTCGGCGGGGACGTAGGTCCAGTCGGCGTCGACGCCGAAGCGCAGTGGCACGTCGGCGTTGGGGTCGTATTCCTGCGCGCCGCGACCCATGCTTGAGGCATCGTTGAAGTTGGCCAGCGGCACGCCGGTGCCGGCGTTGGCGACCTCGTACAGCCCGGTGGGTTGGGTGGGCGGAACCGTCCAAGGCTCCGACGGTCCATGTCCCGGCTTCCATACCGCCGTCGCCTGCACGCCGCCCGCCAGAGAGTAGGGGTAATTCATGTTCTGATCGCGGTTGTACATGTCGGCGAACACCGAATTCAGCCAGTCCTTGGGCGATGTGTCGTACATGTAGTTCTGCGCGCTCATGAAGACATTGTTGCGCGAGATGACATTGCGATAGTAACCGCTGTCGCGTCGGGCGCTTTCGAGAAAAATCGAGTAGCCGAAGTTGAATCCGTCCTTGGTCGTCCGCAGGGCGGTGTTGTGATAGACGAAGGCGGCACCATTGAAGGTAGCGACGCCACCATTATTTTGCCTGAATTTCAGTGGTGAATCGCTGGTATATCCACCATCGACGCCGACATTGTAGGTTCCGATATTGCCCACATCGTTGTCCGCACCCCGGTCGAAGATGTTGCGGAAGATGTAGGAGGGGCCGGCCTCCATGTGCTGGTGGCTGATGGTGGTCAGCGCGTAGTCGATGTAGTTGCCGAAGATCCGCACGTTGACGGCCGCGTCGTCGACCTCGATCGCATCGTCCGTGCCGTTGCGGATGATGTTGCCGTAGATGTCCAGGTCCCGCTGCCGCCCGGCACTGATGATGTCGTAGTATCGATTGGAGTCTCCGCTCAGCGTCACGCCACCTTCGGTCGTGTTGGTCGCGTAGATCTCGTTGTAGCGGATGACGTTGCCCTTGGCGAAATTGCTGTCGGTCGCATCGATGCCGATCGCGCGCGGGCCGTAGGGATGATCGCCGTAGCCGGGGCACTCCTGCCACCGGGAGGACCGGTAGCGGGGGTTGCGGATAATGTTGCGCTGGATGACGATGCCATCGTTGGCCGCGGTCGGAACCTTGATCCCCGCATCGGCATAGCGCCCGATATCGCCCTTGTCGGTCCCGGCGATACAGGTGGAGGCGGGATCGCTCAGTTTCTTCTTGCTGCGCTCGCCGAGGCGCGGGTTGGGATTTTGCGGGGAGATCTCCTGCCAGCCCCAGTCCTCGATAGTATTGTTCTCGACGACGACATTGCGACTCTCGACGTCGACCGCATTGAACTTGCAGTCGCGGATCTTGAAGCCACGGAGAATCACATAGGATGCCTTGATCTGAACGCAATCGTCCTTGTGACCGGTATCGATGACGGTGGCGTTCTGGCCGTCGTGGATCTTCCAGTCCGTGGCCGTGCCGCCCGAACTGATCACCAGCTTGGTCGTCCGGGTGCCCGAGTAGGTGATGGTAGTGCCGGTGAACCTGTCCGGACGGGTTGCAATGTCCAGCATAGCCTTCCATTGCTTGCCACGGTCCAGGCTGTAGCGGACATTGTAGAGGGTGCCCGGACGCAGGTTGACGATGCTGCCGCGATACTGATTGCGGTACGTGTCAATGGCCGACAGGCTGTCCCACCACAGTGCCTGCGCATTCTTCCATACGGCGCTGCCCGCCGGCCGATACTGGATCGCCACGCCGGCCGGGTTCTGCGTCCGGTACCAGTAGAGCCCGATCGTGTGGAAGTTGGCCGTGGCGGTCGGGGCGGCGGCTGAGGCCACCGACGGCAGGAGCGTCATGACCACGGCAGCATAAAGCCGGTGCGCTCGCCTCGCCCGTGGGTTATGGCGCACCGCGCCGACATCATGCCATGGGTTCGCAGTTCGAGGCGCGTGCATGAGCATCGATTGTTTTTTCCCTGTTTGAGGCGACCGTGCTCGGGCGCGACAGGCGCTATCGATCGGTTCACATCGTTTAGGCGTCCAAATTATCTTTTCTGTCAATTTAACCGTTATGGTCTGTCGCCGAGACACCGTGGGTTTTGACCAATCGGCAACGTTGGCCGCGTCGAAAGCCACCGCGAGAAGGCTCTCGACATCCCCGGTCGACCGATCCAAACAGGAGAGGTCGGGACAGCCGGCATCGGTCAGGGGGATCGTCCCATGCAGGACAAGGTTCTGGTCGCCCAGGGCGGCGGGCCGACCGTGGTCATCAATCAGTCATTGGCCGGCGTGGTCCTCGAGGCCCGCAAGTTCCAGCATATCGGCCGCATCTACGGTGCGCGGCACGGGGTTCAGGGGCTGATCGAGGAGGACCTGGTCGACCTGACCCGCGAGACCTCGCACAATCTGGAGATGGTGGCGCTGACGCCGTCCTCGGCGCTGGGCTCGACCCGCGACAAGCCCGACCGCCAGTACTGCCACGAGATCTTCCGTGTGCTGCAGGCCCACGGGATCGGCTACTTTCTCTACATTGGCGGCAACGACTCGGTGGACACGGTGCGCATCGTCTCCGAGGAGGCGCAGGCTGCCGGCTCCAGCCTGCGCTGCGTGCATATCCCGAAGACCATCGACAACGACCTGGTCGGCAACGACCACTGCCCCGGCTACCCGTCCGCGGCGCGTTTCGTCGCGCAGGCGTTCATGGGCGCCAATCTCGACAATCGGGCACTGCCCGGCGTCTATATCTCGGTCGTCATGGGCCGCCATGCCGGCTGGCTGACCGCAGCTGCCGCCCTGGGGCGGAAATTCGAGGACGATGGCCCGCACCTGATCTACCTGCCCGAGCGCGATTTCGTGCTCGACCAGTTCCTGGCCGACGTGAAGGCCACCATGGACCGGCTCGGTCGCTGTGTCGTCGCCGTCTCCGAGGGCATCCACGACGCGAGCGGTATCGCGATCGCGGAAAAGCTCGCCAAGCAGGTCGAGCGCGACGCTCACGGCAACGTCCAGCTCTCGGGCAGCGGCGCGCTGGCCGATCTGCTCACCGATGCCGTCAAGACCAAGCTCGGCATGAAGCGGGTTCGCGGCGACACCCTGGGCTACCTGCAGCGCTCGTTCATCGGCTGCGTCTCCGACCTCGACCGGCACGAGGCCCGCGAGGTGGCGGAAAAAGCCGTGCAGTACGCGATGTGGGGCGACCGGGACGGCTCGGTCACCATCCACCGCACGGGCTTCTACTCGGTCGACTACCGGCTCTCGCCCCTGGCCGACGTCGCCGGCAAGACCCGCACCATGGAGGACGAGTTCATCGACCCGAGCGGCACCGGCATCACCGACGCCTTCCGCATGTACCTGCGGCCGTTGCTCGGCTCGGGCATGCCCGAAGCCTATCGGCTCCGGCTGAACCCCGTCGACCGGGTCCTGAAGCGGAGCGGGTCCGCCCCGTGACGGTGCTGCTGACCGGCTTCGAGGCCTATGGCGGCCGCGCCGAGAACCCCTCTGGGCAGCTGGCACGCAGGCTCGACGGGCAGATGGTGGCGGGGGAGCCGATCGAGGGCCGCTGCCTCGCCGTCGAGCTGCGCTCCATCGGCCCCGCCATTCGCGCTGCGATCGAGGAGACCGAGCCGAGCCTCGTGCTGTGCCTGGGCCTATGGCCGGGGGAGAGCATGCTTCGCCTGGAGCGCATCGCCGCCAACGAGGCCGACTTCGACATCCCGGACAATGCCGGCAGCGTTGCCCGTGAGCCGCTCGATCCCGCTGGCCCGGCCGCCTACGCTAGTACGGCGCCGCTGCACGCCATGCGCGACGCGCTGCTCGCTGCCGGGATACCGTGTCACCTGTCCGGGACCGCCGGTCGCTTCCTGTGCAACGCCGTCATGTACCACGCGCTCGCCGCCAGCGCGGCACGCGTCCCGACGCTGCCCGTGGGCTTCATCCATCTGCCGTATCTACCGCAGCAGGCGGCGGCCCTGCTCGCGGGAGGCACCTCGGCGGGCGGCCAGCTCGCGTCGATGAGCTTCGAGCTGATGCAGGCGGGCGTGTGCCTCGCGATCGAGACTTGCCTTGCCAGCCTGACCCGGGACGCAGCGACCGCATGAAAGGGGCCGACATCCTGG
>JAPJRA010000074.1 GCA_030824835.1 Geminicoccaceae bacterium
ACGAGAGAGGCCGACTGCGAAGTCGCAGATGTCGATCATCTCCTGGACCTCGCCCAGGCCCTCCTGGAGGATCTTGCCGACCTCGATCGACACCAGCCGACCGAGATCGGCCTTGGCGGCCCGCAGCTCCTCGCCGAGCAGGCGGACGAGCTCGCCGCGGCGGGGGGCCGGGACGTCGCGCCAGATCCGGAACGCCGCCTGGGCGCGGTCGATGCTGGCGGCGGCCTCGCCCACCGGGGTTTCCGGCAGATGGGCCAGCGTGGCGCCGTCGATGGGCGAGCGGGCCGCGAGCGTGCCGCCCGTGTAGAGGTCGCGTGCCACGCCGAGACCGGCGAGCAGCCGGTCGGTCTCGGCCTCGAAGCCGGGCTTGGCGGCGGTGGTGGTCATGAAACTCCCCCGTTGATGGCGGCTCAGATGCGGGCGTCGGCGAGATGGGCTACCTGCGCGCCGATCTCGTAATACAGCTCCTTCAGACTGCGAAGACCGGCGGTGCTCGGCTCGGTGACGGGCAGTGGCAGGTCGACCTCGGCGATGGCGCCGGTGATCAGCTGCGCGGTGACACGGCCGAATGCCGTGCCGGGGGCGATGCCGCGGCCATTGTAGCCGCAAAAGCCGATCACGTTGCGGGCCAGCTTGTGGAACCGGGGCAGGTGGTTGTCGGTCATGCCGATCATCCCGTACCACTCGGCGACGAAGCCGATGTCGCGCAGCTGGGGAAACAGCTTGCGCAGCGCCCGCTTGGCCCAATCCCGGTGGACGGCCGCGCCGGTGCCGCGCAGCGCACCAACGCTGCCGAACACGAGATGGCCCTGTCGGTCGAAGCGGAACGACGTCAGCACCTCCTTCGTGTCCCAGGCGCCGTGGCGCTCGGGCAGGATCGATGCGCGCAGCTCGGGTGGCAGCGGCTCCGTCGCGAAATTGAAGTAGGGCAGGTGGACGAGCTGGGCGCGGATCTCCGGCCATGGGGCATGGGTGTAGGCGTTGGTCGCGACCACGACCCAGTCGGCGCTCACCGTGCCCGTGGGCGTGCATACCGTCCAGCTCGTACCCGACGGCGCGATGGCCGAGACCGGGCTGCCAGTCATGATCCGGGCGCCGGCGGCGATGGCCACCTGGGCCAAGCCACGGGCGTAGGCCAGCGGCTGGATCGTGCCGGCGCGCAGGTCGAGGAGGGCGCCGGCATAGGCGGTGCTGCCGACCTTGGCCGCGGTCTCGGTCGCGTCCAGCAGGCGAACGGCTGCACCACGCGCGGTCCACTGCGCGGCACGCCGCTCCAGCTCCTGCAGACCCTTGGGGCCGGCCGCACAGTGGAGCGTGCCCGCGCGCTCGGGCTCGCAGGCGATCCGGTGCCGGTCGATCAGGTCGAACACCAGGCGCGGCGCGTTGCCCAGCAGCTCGAGAAGCCGGGAGCCGCAGGTCCTGCCCAGAGCCGCCGGCAGGTCGTCGGGCATGACCCACATGCCGGCATTGACCAGGCCGACATTGCGACCCGAGCCGCCGAATCCGATCGTGGCCTCCTCCAGCACGACGACGTCGACACCGGCTTCGGCCAGATGCAGGGCGGTGGACAGGCCCGTGTAGCCGGCGCCGATCACGACGACGGCGGTGTCAAGATCGCCCGCCAGGGGTGCGGTCGCGGGTGCCGCCGGCGCCGTCATGGCCCAAAGCCCGTGCGAGCGCGAATCGCGTCGCAGTGGATCGTCGTCCGGGCCCGGGGTCGCTGACATCAGGGAGTTCCCACGTTTCGTGCATGCGTCAATGGGCATAGCGCCGATACCGGCCATCACCAACGACTGGTCAATGGCACAGGCGGTGGCGGCATAACAATGCGAGAGCGGCTGCGACCCGGACGACGCCTTGCAGGCGAGGTAGGACGATCTGGCGGCGTACGATCGCAATCCACCTTATAATTGATAAATTAAAAATAAATCTTTGACAAAACAATATAGCGATGACCGCAATTTCCGAGCGTATTTGGGTACGCTAGTAGGTGCATCCAGTGCCATAAATCGACGATAGAGACTGATAGAGACTGTCGATGCCTCAATGATGGTGTCTATTTATCCTACAGAATGATCAATTTGGTTGCACTTTACGGAGTTATTACTAATGAATCTTTTAATTATTACTGCCATCAAGATATTGAATATTTGCGCTTCTGCCGCCAGTGACACTGTTCAGGCAGGCAGTTGTGATTATTCGTGGCAGACTACCCGCGTCGGCTCGGCCTGCGGCGATCGCGTGGTTGACCGCCGGCCCGGCGGCAAATGAAGGAGCAGCGCCACACAATGCATCGATGCCGACCGCTTATCGCGCCAGAACGGGTTCCGACGCGCTTGGCCAAGGCCTCACGTCCTGCGCAGCGCCGAGCGCTTGGATGACGCTACCTTCGGCAGCGGCAATGCCGTCTGGTACTTGACGCGCTTCAGCGAAATGCTCGAGCGGATGCTCGCCATTCCCTCGATCCGCGACAGCCGCTTGACGATGAACTGCTCGAGCTCGGGCAGGTCAGTCACCACTACCCGCAGGAGGTAGTCGGCGTCTCCCGTCATCAGGTAGCACTCCATTACCTCGGGAAACTGGGTGACGGCGTGCTCGAACCGCTCCAGCGCCGGCTCGACCTGCCGATCCAGACTAACCTGGTTGAACACGCTCACCGAAAGGCCAATCGCCTGCGGATCGAGCAGCGTGACGTAGCGACCAATCACGCCCGCCTGCTCGAGCGCCCGGACGCGGGAGAGGCAGGGTGACGGGGAGAGATTGACCCGCGTCGCCAGCTCCGCGTTCGTGACTTTTGCGTCCTCCTGCAGCTCCGCGAGAATGCGCAAGTCGGTGGCATCCAACTGCATATGTCGCCTTCCACGGCATGTTCTGCTTTCAGAGGCTCACTAGCACGGAGCTTATGCCGGAATCTCCAGTTTGGTGCCGAATGCTTGGCAAAACATGCGGTCGCCGACCGGGTCGATTATTACCGACAAACGCTGCCCCTGTTGTCGACAGAACAGGCGGGTCCAATGGCGGTGGTTCGACTTGGGATGCGCCAGTGGCGCAGAGCAACAATATTAACCTGAGTAAATCGGAGATCGTGGCAAGAATCCTACAGCTGGCGGGGAACATCGACGTTACCGCGTACAATCAGATCATCTTCAGTAGCATCGCTTCTCAGCCCCGACATCCGTGACGCGAAGCTCACGCACCCGGGCGGGATCGCAGCCGCAGGATCTGGCCATCGACAGCCCGCCTTTCGGTCGTACACACCTAAAGCGCCTAATTCGGCGGGGTAGCGAGAACGTTGCGGGTTGGGGTCGAAGCGGCGCGGACACGGCGCGCCGCCGACGGCGGTCCGGGCAGGTGTCGTCGCCTACCGATCGTACCAGAACGTGTCCGGCAGGTAGATGCCGAACTGACCGTGCGGCTCCCAGTTGAAGATCGCCTGCTCGGGCATGTTCTTCATCTCCTTGCGGACGGCGATCGGCTGCAGCACGCCGGAGACCAGACCGATCGTGTAGCACTGGCTGGCGTAGAGCTTGAGCATCTCGTGCCAGATCTCGGTCTCACGCTCCTCGCTGGCCGTGGTCCACTCGGTGTAGAGTTCCATCAGCCGCTTGGCCTCGGGCAGGTCCGGCGGCTCGCCGGCCTCGCCCTTGGTCTCGTAATACTGGCCCCAAGCCGGCCATTGCAGCTGGTCCCCCTGAGCAGTAGGGGCGAAGTCCTTGGGCGGCAGGGCGGCCGAGGGGACGCCATTGTCGATGCCGAAGAACATCGACATCAAGGCATCGCCCGAATACACGCGGGAGCGCATGATCTGGCGATCCGAGGGCTTGGGCGAGATCTTGAAGCCGATCTCGGCCCATTGGTCGGCCACGATCTCGAGGACGTCCGACTGCTCGTTGTCCTCGCCGGAGGTCTCGACGACGATTTCCATCCGCCGCCCGTCCGGCAGCAGCCGGATGCCGTCCGGTCCACGCTTGTCGAGACCAAGCTCGTCGAGCAGGGCGTTGGCGGCGTCGGGGTCGAACATCGAGCATTCGTTGGCCAGATCGTCCGTCCAGAGCGGGCTTTCGGGGAGAATGGTGTTGTTCGACGGCACGGCCAGCCCGGCGTAGAGATACTGGCTGAGCGCATCGCGATCGAGGCCCATCGCCAGCGCCTTGCGGAAGCGCAGATCACGGAACAGCCCACGCCAGACGTCGTCCGTGGCGTTGAGGTTGGGATAGAGCGCCAGGTGGGCCGACCGCGCCTCGGGCCAGAGCAGGGTCGTCAGCCCGTTGCGCTGCTCACTTTCCTTGAGAAACGTATAGTCCTTGAAGACCAGGCGCCGGGCCTGCAGGTCCACCTCGCCGGCCCCGGTCTTGATCGGGATCAGCTTGCCGTCGACGATCTCCAGGATCATCCGGTCGATGTAGGGCAGTTGCTGGCCGTTGGCGTCGACATGGTGGTAATAGGGGTTCCGCTCGGCGACGAACCGCTGTGCCGGTGGCTGGGTGACGAGCCGCCACGGCTGCAGCGTCGGCATGTCCGGGCTGTCGAAATCGTTGAGCCGGTCCTTGCGTAGGAAGAGCTGTGCCCAGTCACGGGCGCCATTCTCCTTCATCAGCTTCTCGAGCGCCGCCGGGTCGGCGTATTTCTTGTGAAACTGCTTCAGATAGTGGGCCGGCCGATAGATGAACAGCTGGTTGGCCGCCGCCAGCGCCGGGATGAAGAACCGGTTGGGCTTGCTCCAGCTGTAGCGCACCGTGAGCTCGTCGATCACCTCGACCTTCGGCAGCTCGCCGTCGGCGATCATTTGGATGTCGGGGCCGCTGAAGGAGAGGTCTGGGTTGGTCGCCACGTCCTCCCAGTAGAACCGGAAGTCCTCGGCGGTGAACGGCTCGCCATCGGACCATTTGTGGCCCTTGCGCAGGTGCAACGTGAAGACTCGGCCGTCCTCGACCTCGTAACCTGCCAGAATATCGGGGGTGAGGTCGAGGTTGCGATCGAAGGAGATCAGGTGGGCGTAGCCGTAGATGTTGAAGAATCGGGTCTCGCGCTCACGCCCGATCAGCATCCGCATGTCGCCGCCGGGCTTGCCGACCTCGATCCCCTCGATCACCCGGGGCTCGTCCGGTGGTCCGGCAAGCGCCGCCTCCGGAATGGCGGACAGCCAGGCGACCGCCGCCATCGCCGGAACCACGAGCATCGGCCTATTCATCGGACTGCCCCCTGCTGCACCCCTGCGCCATGTGGATTGCATGCCCAGCTCATGGCGTCAAACCCGCGCTGGTGGCCGGTTGGCCCGAGGCCTGACACAGAATCTCGCAGAAAGTGAATGTCTTGTGGGAATCCACACAGAGGCCGGAAGTCTGCCAAGCCATAACGACCTCGCTGAGGGCTGAGCACTTGGACCTGTGAGAGCGAGACAAACGCCTCACAGGTCATTTTCTTTTTCGGCCCGTTCTCCAGGAAATATCGCTACGGGCCGACGAGGTCGACGCCCAGCGCCTGAAGTCCCGGCGACCAGGTGGCAGCGAAGTCACGAACTTTGGCGCTGGCGGGGTCGAGCTGGGCCTGGCAGCTGCACATGGCGGCGAGCAGGGCGTGATCGGGGTCGGACGTGCGCAGCGTCTGCGACTGAGCCCGCATCCTGGCCCAACCGACGAGCGTGGCCAGCCAAGCCTGTTGCAGGACGGGGCCCTTGAGCCAGCGCCAAATGCCGAGCACCCGAGCCAGGCCCTGGGCGAGGCGGCTTGCGGCGCCCAGATCGATGCCCTCCCACCAGCCCGTCGGTTCGGACATGTGGCCGGCGAGGTCGCGAACTTGGGCCTGCCCGATGCCCAGCATCGCCGGCTCGATCAGCGCGCGCTCGGCGAGTTCGCGCAGGAGCGGGGCCAGAGCCAGCAGCGGGGGGGGCACCAACCGGACCTTGGCCGGGCCCAGCAGGGAGGCCGCGTAGTGGCGGCTGACCGCATCGCCGAGCCACAGCTCGACGTCGGGGTGGGCTGCCATCGTCTCCAGGAGGCGCCCCAGCAATGTCGGCGTCGACGGGCTCAAGGTGCGGGCGGAGATCCGGACGGGCCGCCCACTGGAACGCCGCAATATGTCCTCCAGGCAGACAAGGTCGCTGGCGTGGGCAAGGTCCAGCGGCGCCCGTGTGCTCAGCAACAGGGGTGCCGTCGGAGGTACGGCGTCGAGTGCTGCCCAGGTCAGGTCGCCGAGGGTGAAGGCGCGCACGCTCCTGCCGCGGCGGCCGAGCAGCACGGCCAGACCCAGCTGCTCCAGCGACGCCAGCGGTTGGTGAGCCGCCTGGAGGCCGAGCAGCACCACCTCGCTCGAGCCCGGCAGGCTCGCCACGGCGTTTGCCAGCACGTCCGTCCAGGATGGGATCTCCACTGCCGCCTCGGTCACCTTGATCGCCGATTGGGTGAGCCGCGACGCACGGCGGGTCAGGGCGGCGCAGCGGTGGCGTATCTCATCCGCCAGCACCGGCCGGCACGTTGTCTGGCCAATACCGAGGAGCGCCGTCGTGCGGACGCCAATGGACGACAGCGAAGCGCCGTACGGGGCGTCCCGGCGGCGAAGACAGCCATCGGTCGTCCGGCTGAGCCGGGTCGCAGGAGCGGCGAGCAGGTCGCCGTCCACATTCTCGGCCCAGGCGCGGGCCAGTGCCGCCAGATGGTCGCGGGGCCAAAGATCGCCAGGCTCGAGGAAGGCGATCGTCGGGGCCGCCACGGCGCGCAAGGCATCCGCCAGGGCGCAGCCGCGTCGCACCGGCAGCAGGTCGACGCCAGGCCAGCGGATCAGCAGCCAGTCCTGGAGCCCGTCCGCCGATTCCTGATCCAGGACCAGGATCTGGACCGGTTGATGGCTCTGCGCCGCGATGCTGGCGAGCGTTCGGCCGAGCCGATGGCGTGCATTGCAGGCTGGGATGACGACGGCAATGGCTTCGGTGGATGCGGTCATGAGGTCTCGACGGCGGTTCGCCTGCCGGGGATTGGGTGCGCCAGCGACGCGGCCAGCGTGTCGAGCGCCGTTGTCGTGTGCATCAGGCCCAACTCGACGAGTTGGCCTGTGGAGCGGAACCGCTCGGTCAACTCGCAGCGGAAGTCGATACGGGCCGTGTGGGCGAAGCGATGGCTGAACTCGCTGTAGCGCTTCGCACCCTGCCAATACTGTCTGCGCTCGGCCTCGATCCGGGCCCGCTCGATGAAGTCGGCAATGAACTTGAAGTGCAGCAGGACGCCCGTCTCGGTGGCCATCGGCACCGGAAACAGCGTGTGCGTGCTGCTGGCATAGTGCAGCCCCGGCTGCCATCTCACCAAGGGCACCTTGTGCAGGTAGACGCCATCCTCCTTGCGATCGAACAAATAGCGGGAGACCAGGCCCCCGACGACGAGATGGAACGGGAAGTCAGGGCAATCGCGATGGACGTAACCGGCGCGATCGAAGCAGGGACACAAGGCCAGCGGATCGTCGCCCGCCCGGTAGATCGCGTCGGCCAGGCTGTCCTCGGCATACATGTCGACCATCACGGCGAACAGCGCCTCGGCGCCGGAACGGTCGAGATGAGCGGTCAACGCCTTGAGGCCCAGCCGCTCGGCATGCGGATAGGTCAGCACCTCGTCGACGTCGATGGTCAGGCACCAGGTACCGCTGCCGAAGCGGCCCAGCAGATGGTTGAGCCAGCGCTGCCCACCGCCATAGACCGCGTAGGAGTCGGTGGTCAGGAACAGGTGGGTGTCCGGCTGCGCCAGCAGCCAGTCGCGCGAGCCGTCGTCCGAGCCGTTGTCCACGACGAAGAAGCGGTCGATCCCCTGGACGCGGTAGAAGTCGAACAGCCAGGGCAGGCGCACGGCCTCGTTGCGGAGCCGGGTGAACAGGCGGATCTCGCCGTCGGGTGGCGGGATGGGGCGGCTGTCCAGACGCTCGAGATGGAGCGCCGGCCCGCTGACCCGGCGGTCGTGCCGGGTCACCTCGGCCCACAGCCGACGGGCGGCGACGTAGCGCCGCTGTCCGATCTCGACCCGGGCCAGCCGCTTTTGGACCTCGCGATGCTCCGGGTAATCCGCGTGCAGAGCCTCGACCAGCTGTGCAGCGTTCGCGTGGGCGCTCGTGGCGAAGGCGGCGTCGATCCGCGCCAGCTGCAGTGAGAAGGTGTCGGCATGGTCGGCGTGCGCTGCCTCCAGCACGTCGCGGGCGCGCGCCACCCGGTCATGGCGCTTCCACAGCTCGGCCAGCCGCAGCGCCGGCTCGAATGCCTGGGGAAACAGGGTCCGGGTTTCCTGCAAGGTGCTCTCGGCCCGGCTGATCCGTCCGGTATGCTCCTCGACCCAGGCAAGGAGCAGATGCGCGTCGATATGGTCGGCCAGCCGCTCGGCAAGGCCGCGGGCCATCGCGCGGGCCTTGCCGAAGCGGCGCTGGGCCACCATCGCGCGGATCAGACGGGAGGTCGCCTGCCAGTCGTCCGGGCGCAGCGCCAGGGCCCGCTCGAGCCATGTCGCGGCTGTGAACGGGTCGGCGTGGCCCAAAGCCATTCGCCCGAGCTCCAGGAGCGGCTCTATCGCGTCGGGTCGGGTCTCGATCAGGTCGCGATAGGCTGCCTCGGCGTCCAAGGAACGGCCGGCGGCTTCCTGCAGCCGCCCGATCGCGATCCGGGCGCGCAGATGCCTGACGTCGACCTGAAGGACCTCGGTCCAGCACCTTCGCGCCGCCTCGAGGTCGCCGCGCTCCTCGGCAGCCCTAGCCAGGGCGACGCGCCACGTCGCGACGCCAGGATCGCTGTCCACGAGGCGATGCAGGATCGCGTCGGCGGCATCGAACCGGTGCTGTTTGAGTAGCGCTTCGGCCAACCCGTGCAGCGTCTCGGACGCCGAACCTGCCGCAGCGAGGGCCGCGTGATAGCGCCGCGCGGCTTCCGGGTAAGCCTCGCGCGCGAAGGAGAGGCGCGCGGCTTCGAGCAGAAGCCGGTGCGAGCCGGGCTGGCGGGCCAGCGCCGTTGCCACCATGCTTTCGCCATCGGCGAAGCGATGCTGCAGACGCAAAGCACGCAGCAGGCCCTGGAAGGCATCCAGATTGTCCGGCGTGGCCGCCAGTGCCGCACGCCAGCGGTCCTCGGCCTGGCCGTAGCGGCGCTGGGTCTGCAGCAGCCGGGCGAGTTCGGCACCGACCGCCGTCGGCTCGCTCCGGTCAGGACGGGCGTGTTCCAGAACGGCTTCCGCCTCGTCGAGCCGGCCCTGGCTGGCCAGGAGCCGGGCCAGCCGCAGCGGCGACGCACTAGTGGCAGCCGTGGGCACGGACATGGGCATCGAATGCGGTCGAACGGTGAAGCAGGCCCAGCTCCTCGAGCTGGGCGCTGTTCCGGTAGCGGGCCGAGGCCGGCCCGATCAGGGTCAAAGGCGAGCCAGATTCCAGTCGGCGCAGGTAGGTTCGGTATTCCATGGCGCCCAGATAATGCTGCCCGCGGGCGACCTCGGCCTGCACGTGGGCCTGGAACGCGGGCAGATACTTGAAATGGAGCAGCGCCCCCGACAGGTCCGCGAGACGGCATGGGAACGCCGTGTGCTTGCTCGATGTGTACTTGATGTCCGGCTTCCAGCGGATCAGCGGTACCTTCTGCAGCACCGGCCCCGCGGCTGGGGTGGCGTAGAACACCCGCGCTCGACAGCCGCCTTGAACCTCGACGTAGGGGAATTTCTCGCTGTCGCGCCGAACATAGCCGGTCGCATCGAAGAACGGGAACGTCTCGATCAGGCTCTGGCCAGGCTCGTAGCGGACCTCATCGACGGGCCCGGCTGCGTACATGTCGAGCATGGGGGCGAGCAGAGCCTCCGCTCCCGTCGCGTCGAGATAGGTGGTGAGCCCAGACAGCCCCATGCTCTCGCAGAGCGGATAGACCAGTGCCTCGTCGGCATCGACGGTGAGGCACCAGGCGCCGGTGCCGTGCTCGTCGAGCAACCGGTTGGTCCAACGCATGCCGGCGCCCGAGCCTGCGAACGATGCTGCGGTGTGGAAGACGTGCACGTCCGGCCCCTGCTGCAGCAGCCACTCGCCCGTGCCGTCGCTGGAATCGTTGTCCAGCATTAGGAAACGGTGGATGCCCAGCCGCCTGTAATAGTCGAGCAGCCAGGGCAGGCGGACGCGCTCGTTGCGAACCAGTAGAAAGGCCCGAATTTCCCCTGCGGCCGACGGCAAGGGATGCCGGTCGAGGCGTGCGATGGCGTCGGCCGGCCCGTGCAGCCGCGGATCGAAGGCGCTGGCAGCGGCCACCCGGCGACGGGCGCGGGCGACGGCGCCGTCGTGCCAGTCGAGGCGTGCCAGCCGATGCTGCACGTCGCGG
>JAPJRA010000075.1 GCA_030824835.1 Geminicoccaceae bacterium
GAACGCCACCGTCATAAGGCTTGGCGGCGACGGCGGCGGCGGCGCCGGCCTCACACGCGAGCGGATTGACCGGCAGGTCGTCCGCGCCGTCCCATCGGCTCTGCGCCATCGCCGTCGATGCCAGCAGCATTGTGCCCAACCCAACACCAAGAATTCGCAGCATGTCCAGAACCTCCCTGGCGGCGCTCGCTCACCGGCCCGCCTCGACGCAGTCATGGCGTACCGAGCGCGCCCCATCAAGTCGGTAGGCGCTACCGGGGTGGCGCCGTCGAGCCACGCGAGATCAAGGTGACGCCAAGGCTGACCGTGGTCCGCGGGCTGTCGGGGCGCTCCAGCTGCCGGAGCAGCAGCTGCGCTGCCTGCGCACCCATCTCGTAATGCTGCACCCGGATCGTCGTCAGCGGCGGTGCGATCCGGTCGACGAACGGCATGTCGTTGAAGCCGGTGATCGACAGGTCGGTGGGAATTGCCAGCCCCTGTGCCGCTGCCGCTTCGTAGGCGCCCAAGGCCAGGAGGTCGTTCGCGGTGAGCAGCGCCGTGGGGGGTGAGTTGGCATGCAGCAGCAAGTCCGCGACTCGAGCGCCCTCGGCAATGCTGTAGCCGCGGGCCGTTCCTACCAGGCGCTCGTCGTACTCGAGCCGGGCGGCACGCATCGCTTCCTTGAAGGCACGGTAACGCACGATGCCCGTCGAGAGGTCCTGCGGTCCGGCCAAGTGCGCGACGCGTCGGTGGCCCAACCGCGCCAGATGCTCCACCATCAGCCGAATGCCGCTGGCGTCGTCCGAAACCACGGCCGAGACATCAGCCCGGTCCAGCATGCGATTGACGAGCACGACGGCCACGCCGGCCGCGGCCAGCTCGGCGATCAGTGGGTCATGCCTGTTGACGGTCGCCAGGATGAGGCCGTCGACGCTGCGTGCCAACAACCGCTTGGCACTCACGGACTGACGTTCGGGATTGTTGTCGGTGTTGGTGACGATGGCGGTGTAGTCCGCACCCAGCGCATCCTGGATTCCGCGCAGCATGGGCGGAAACAATGGGTTGGTGATGTCAGGCACGAGCACGCCCACCGTCATGGACCGTCGGGTGCGTAGGCTGGAGGCAATCTCGTTGCGGGAATAGCCCAGATCCACGGCGACCTTCTCGATCTTCTCGACGATCTCCGGGCTGATCAGATGCCGGGTTGTGGCAGCAAGCGCGCGCGATACGGTCGACGCATGCACGCCGGCCGCCGCCGCCACATCCTTGATTGTCACCACGCCGCGACGCATGTGCAGACCGCTCCAAGAGTTCATGCAATCAATTGCATCTAGTCCTATGCTGCAGCCCAAGTCCATGGGCTCCGCCGTCGCGCCTGCTCAAGGTGTTTCGGCGGCCAGAGTCGCCGGATAGGGCATTGCCAGCAGGATCGAGGCCGGAAGATTGGTGCGGTTCTCGAGACGCCGGCGCTCACCTGGAGCGATGCGGCAGGAGTCGAGCGGTCCCAAGGCCGCTTCGCCCGTATCGGACACAATGGTGACCTCGCCCGCCACGACCACATAGAGCTTCTCCAGGGGAGAGGCGTCCAAGCCTGTATGGGCGCCCGGCAACAGGTGCGACAGGCCTAGCCACAACGTGTCCGTCGAGGTCGCTTCGTGCCCCTGCAGCCGAAGACAGCGCATGTCGACATGGTTGGGGGCTTGGTAGGCGGGAGCCGTCGCCAATCGGGTCAATTGCATGCTCATGTCTCCATCACTGCACGATCGCCGTGCCGAAGATCAGATTCGGCAGGAAGGTGGAAATGGCTGGGACGTACGTGACGAGTACCAGGAACAACACCAGCACACCGAGCCACGGCATGGCTGCCTTGATGACCTGGCTTACGCTCATGTTGGCGACGCCGGCGGTCACGAACAGATTCAGCCCCACCGGCGGCGTGATCATGCCGATCTCCATATTGACCACCATGATGATACCGAGATGGATGGGGTCGATGTTCAGCTTCATCGCTATCGGGAAGATGATCGGCGCCAGGATAAGCACGATCGAGCTGGGCTCCATCACGTTGCCGGCCAGCAGCAGCACGATGTTGACCATGAGCAGGAACAGCCATGGCGACATGCCGGCCTCGAGCACGCTCGTGGCCACACTCTGCGGGATCTGCTCGGTGGTGAGCACGTAGGCGAAGAGAATCGCATTGGCGATGATGAACATCAGCATGACGGTGACGCGGCCGGCATCGAGCAGCACCTTCGGCAACTCGCGCAGGCCGATGTCGCGGTAGACGAACAGCGCGACGACCAGGGCGTAGACGGCGGCAACGGCAGCCGCCTCGGTCGGTGTGAACACGCCGCCGTAGATGCCACCCAGAATGATAACGATCAGCAGCAGGCCCCAGAGCGCCTCACGGCCGGCGGCGACGGTGGCGGCCCAGCTGGCCTTCGGCTGCCGTGGCAGACCGAGGTGGCGGGAGTACAGGTAGATCGCCACCATCAGCATCAGGCCCAGAACGATGCCCGGGACCACGCCCGCCAGGAACAGGCGGCCGACCGAGGTCTCGGTGGCGGCGCCATAAACCACCATGACAATCGAAGGCGGGATCAGGATACCCAGCGTGCCGGCGTTGCAGATGACGCCGGCGGCAAAATCCTTGCTGTAGCCGGCCTTGACCATGCCGGCGATGATCACCGAACCCACCGCGATCACGGTCGCCGGCGAGGACCCCGAAACGGCGGCGAACAGCATGCAGGCGAGCACGCCAGCGATCGCAAGGCCGCCATGCAGATGGCCGACACAGTCGATGGCAAAAGCAATCATCCGCCGCGCAACGCCACCGGTCGTCATCAGTGCGCCGGCAAAGATGAAGAAAGGTATTGCCAGTAATGTCGACAGTTGCATCGCGCCGGCGAACTTGTTGGCGATCGAGGCCAGCGATTCGCTGCCAAAGAGCAAGATCGTGCCGACGCTGGACAGGCCCAGTGCCACGGCGACCGGCACGCCCAACAGTAACAGGGCGAGCATGCCCAGGAACAGGAAGGCGGCGATCATGGCTTGCTCCCGGTGCCAGGCAGATGGTGCGCTACGGGACCGTCACTGGCGCCTGCCGCCAGCAGGCTCATGTCGGCCTCGTCCTCGTGAGTGATACCGAGCGTGTCACGCGCACCCCTGATGATGGCGGACGACACTTCTACCAGGCGCCATCCAAACAGCAGAAAGCCTATGGGCAGAATGCTCAAGAGCACCCAGCGGGGGATCGGCAGGTCACGTGCGTTGGAGCCCAAGACCATCAAGCGCTGGACCAGGAACAGTGAGCCCCACAACATCACGGCCGCGTAGATCAGGCAGAGCGCCACGCCCAGCAGGCTCACCATCCGCTTAGCGTGACGAGGCAGCGCATTGATCAATACATCGACACCGATGTGGGCATTCTGGCGCACACCATAGGAGATGCCCAACAGTACCATCCAGATGAAAGCATAGGTTGTGGCCTCCAGCGCCCATACGAAACCACTATTGAAAACGTACCGCAGCACCACCTGAAGGAAGGTCATTGTTGTCATGAACAGGAGCAGGAAGGCGATGGCACCTTCCTCCACCCGGTTGATAAGCCGGCCGATCATGCTGGGATCTCCTGGGCTTGTTGTCAGCGCGTCAGTTGGTCAGGTTGGCCGACTGCGCCGCCTTCATGACATCGGGACCGATCTGGTCACTGAACTGGGCCCAGACCGGCTCGACCGCATGGCGCCAAGCCGCGCGCTGCTCAGGAGTGAGTTCGAAGATCTCACTCTTACCTGAGGACAGGACCTTTTCTCGGGCCTGATCGTTTATCGCTGAGGCTTTGCCGTTCACGACCTCGGTGACCTCGGCGACGATCTTCTCGAGCTCGGTGCGGATGTCGTCGGGCAGGCCGTTCCAGAAATCGGCATTGACGGTCAGTATGTAGTCGAGGGCACCATGATTGCTCTCGGTAACATAAGGCTGCACCTCGAAGAATTTTTGGGAATAGATATTGGCCCAGGTGTTCTCCTGCCCATCGATGGTGCCAGTCTGGAGGGCCTGATAGACTTCGCTGAAGGGCAGCTTTTGGGGATTGGCGTCCAAGGCCTCGAACTGGGCCTCCAGCACGTCCGACTCCTGAATGCGGAACTTCAGCCCGGCCGCGTCTTTCGGCTCACGAAGCGGCTTGTTTGCCGACAGCTGCTTCACGCCATTGTGCCAGTAGGCCAAGCCAATATAACCTTTGTCTTCGATCTCGTGCAGCAGCGCCCGGCCGGTGTCGCTGGCCTGGAAACGCTCCAACGCCGCCGTGTCATCGAACATGAACGGCAGATCGAATACTTGGTATTTCTTTGTCAGACGGTCAAACTTCGACAATGACGGCGCGATCATCTGGACATCGCCGAAGGCCAGTGCCTCCATCGACGGATCGTCCTCCATCAACGAAGCATTCGGGAAAACCTGGACCTCCACCTTGCCCGGCAACCTCTCCTCCACGAGCTGCTCGAACAGCTTGGCGCCCTGCCCCTTGGGCGTGCTCTCGGCGACGACATGGGGAAACTTGATGAGGATCGGCGCAGCCTGAAGCGCGGGGGCCACGGCCAAGACGCCCAGCGCGGCGCCAGCCAGTAGAATACGGTGCATGAGGAATCTCCCGACAGGATGGTGATCGCTTGAGCAATCGTTTGCAGATAGTACGTCACGATTCTCACACGTCAATAGTGTTTTTTGATCAAGACACGCCCGCTGGCGGCAATTCTAGCGCAGATGGCGTAGGTTTATCGGTTGACAGGCGGACTAACCTACATATGATTAAGCAATCGATTGCATAAAGGTGCTGCCATGATCCTCGACCACGAAGCGCAGGTGACCGACGCCGTGCGGGCGGCGATGGACAAGACGCCAGATCGGCGGCTGCGGCAGGTGATGGATGCCTTTGTCCGCCACGCCCATGCCTTCATCCGCGAGGTCAAACCGTCGGAGGATGAGTTCTATGATGGCCTGATGTGGATCGCCTCGCTCGGGCATCACACGAACAAGACCAACAACGAGGTGGTGTTGGCATCGGATGTACTGGGCCTGTCGACCCTCGTCGACCTGCTCAACAATGCTGCCGACCATGGTGAGACGATGTCGGCACTGTTAGGCCCGTTCTACCGCGCGAACGCGCCGCTCTGCGAAAATGGCGCCAATATTGCGCGCTCGCGGACACCTGGATCGGTGCTGCTGGCGCAAGGCCGGGTCACGGATCTCGACGGCACGCCACTGAGCGGCGCCATGGTCGATGTCTGGCAATCGTCACCCGTAGGGCTCTATGACAATCAAGATCCCGACCAGGCCGACATGAACCTTCGCGGTCGCTTTCGTACCGACGCAGACGGCCGCTACGCGTTCCGCTCAGTCCGCCCGGCCGGCTATCCGGTCCCGACCGGCGGACCGGTCGGGCAGCTGCTGCGCGCCCAGCATCGGCATCCCTACCGCCCGGCGCACGTCCATTTCATCGTCTCGGCACCGGAACATCGCACCTTGATTACGCAGATCTTCGTCGACGACGACGAATACCTGCAGACCGATGTCGTCTTCGGCGTGAAGCAGCCGATCGTCGGGGGCTTTCGCCGTCACGACAAGCCGGATGGCGATCGTTACCGCGGTATCGAAACACCGTTCTATACGCTCGACTATGATTTCCGCCTGCCGAAGGGCGAGTCGACCTATCCCAGCGCTCCGATCGACTGATCCAACGCGCTTACAGGAACATCCCATGAGCATGTCTGCACCTACGACTGCCCTCGCGGGCAAGGTCGCCTTCATCAGCGGCGGCTCGGGTGGCATCGGCGCCGCAGCCGCAGGCCTTCTCGCCGAGGCCGGAGCCACGATCATCCTCGGCTACCATCGCAACCCCACCAAGGCGGCGGCTGTAGCGGTGGCGCTCCCGGGCAGCGGCCATGTCGCCCTCCCAGCACCCATGGACGACAGCGCAGCGCTGGGGAAGCTGGCCGGTGAGATCGGCGATCGTTTCGGGCGCCTAGACATCCTGGTCAACTCGGCAGGCATGACCCGTCCCGTGCCGCACCCGGATCTCGATGGTCTGACCGACGAGATCATCGACGAGGTGTTTCGGGTCAACTGGCGCGGCCCGTTCGCTACCATTCGAGCCATGCGACCATGGCTTCAGCAGAGCCCGGCTGGATTGATCGTCAACGTATCCTCGATTGCCGCCACGACGGGCGTTGGCTCGTCGATCGCCTACTGCGGTGCCAAGGCAGGTCTGGACGTGATGACCGTGGCCCTGGCACGCGCCCTGGCCCCCGAGATTCGAGTCCTCGCCGTGTCTCCGGGCGTGGTCGACACCGAGTTCGTGGCGGGACGCACCGCCGAGATGAATGCGAAGATCGCGGCCAGCACCCCGCTGCGCCGCGTCGCCAGTACCGCGGAGGTGGCGAAGGCGGTCCTCGCCTGCGCCACGCTGCTCACCTTTTCAACCGGCTCGATCATTCAGGTCGACGGCGGCCGACACCTCTGAGCGCAGGTATGGACATGCAGCCCAAAGTCGTCATCACCTGCGCCGTCACCGGCAACATCACCTCCCGCCAAGTGACCCCGCATCTGCCGATAACGCCGCAGGAAATAGCCGCTTCGGCGCTGGAGGCCGGCCGGGCGGGGGCCGCTATCGCCCACGTTCACGTGCGCGACCCGGAAACCGGCAGGCCATCGATGGAACTCGCCCATTACCGTGAGGTCGTGGAGCGGATTCGGGAGCGCGATCAGGATCTGATCCTCAATCTCACCACCGGGCTCGGCGGCCGCTACATCCCCTCGGATGAGGACCCGAAGGTGGCGGCACCCGGAACCACCCTCGCCGTGCCGGAACTACGTGTGGCGCACGTCGCGGCCCTGCGCCCCGAAATCTGCACGCTCGACCTGAACACCATGGTCTCGGGTGGCGACGTGGTGATCAACACGCCCAAGACGGTCGCACGCATGGCCAGGGTGATCCGGGCGGCAGGCGTCATGCCCGAACTCGAGGTGTTCGACTCCGGCGACATCCGCATGGCCCACGACCTGATCGCCCAAGGCGTGCTGGACGGCCCCGGCCTCTACTCGATCGTCATGGGCATCAAGTACGGCTTCCCGGCGAGCCTGGAGGCGCAGATCTATGCTCGCGAGCTGCTGCCAAGGGGCGCCATCTGGACCGGCTTCGCGGTGTCGAGAATGTCCTATCCGGCCGTTGCCTGGTCCTACCTGGCCGGCGGACATGTCCGGGTCGGTCTCGAGGACAATGTCTATCTGGAAAGGGGCAGGCTTGCTCCCTCCAATGCCGGGCTGGTCGAGCGCGCGGCCGAACTCGTCCACATCCTGGGCGGCCAGATCGCCACCGCGGCCGAGGCGCGCCAACTGCTGGGCCTTGACGCCTCGGCCCGACCGCCCGCCGCCTGAAGCATCAGTCCCAATCATCTCATATGCAGGAGTCAATTCTTATGCGTGCGATACGTGTAACCGAGAAGGCGCCCAACGCCGATCGCCTCGGTCTTGTCATCGCCGGGGTCGGCCGGCCGCTCGAGGTCGGCGAGGTGCTGGTCAAGGTCGCCAGCGCCGGCGTCAACCCGTCCGATGTCAAGGCGGTGCTCGGCGCCATGCCGCACGCCGTCTGGCCGCGCACCCCCGGGCGCGACTATGCCGGTACGGTGGTCGACGGACCGGCAGAGCTGGTCGGCAAGGAGGTATGGGGCTCGGGCGGCGAGCTTGGCATCAGGCGTGACGGCACGCACGGCGATTACTTGATCGTCAACGCAGCGCATGTCCGCGAGAAGCCCGCCTCCCTCAGCTTGCTGGAAGCCGGCGCCATCGGCGTGCCGTTCGTCACCGCCCATGAAGGCCTGCAGTCCGCTGGGGGCGTGAAGCCCGGCGACGTCGTCCTCATCTGCGGCGGCAACGGCAAGGTCGGGCAGGCCGCGGCTCAGCTGGCGACGATGGCCGGCGCTCGAGTCTTCGCGGTCGAGCGCACACTTGAGCCCTACCGCGGCCATGCCAGCGGCCCGGTCGAGATGATCGGCGCCGACACGACCGATATCGCAGCCTTTGTCCGCGACGCCACGGATGGGCACGGGGCCGATATTGTCTACAACACGGTCGGCTCGCCCTATTTTGCCGCCGCTAATGCGGCGATGGCGATCAAAGGGCGGCAGATCTTCATCAGCACGATCGAGCGTGCGGTGCCGTTCGACATTTTCGCCTTCTACCGCGGCCGTCATCGCTATGTGGGCATCGACACGCTGGCACTGGACAGCGGCGAGGGCGCCGTGATCCTGGACGCGCTCAAGCCCGGCTTTGAATCCGGCAAGCTCAAGCCCTTTCCGGTCCTCGACAGCTACCGCTTCAGCCTCGACGACGCTGCCCTGGCCTACCGAGCCGTGCTGCAGGGCTCGCCGGAGCGGGTCGTGCTGGTCCCCGGCGCCTGAGGCAAAACGCCAACCATCCCGGGTGGAGATTGCTCCGACACTCCTGCAATGCTCACCCGGGAATGCTTCCAATCGATGCGAACGGCGCCCCTAGCCCAGATGGACTGCAGCCCGACATCCAGGCGGCGCCGTGCTGTCGGCGGTACGTAGGGTGATCTCAAGCCGCACCCGCATAGCGTCCGTCGGCACCGTTTCACCACGAATGAGCCGGATCAGCAACTCGGCGGCTTCGCGGCCCATGGCACCTCGCGGCTGGCGCACGGTGGTCAGGGGTGGTTCGCAATAATCGGCAAACTCGATGCCGTCGAACCCGGCGATGGATACGTCGTTCGGGATGGTCAGGCCGGCTTGATGCAAGGCGCGCATGAAGCCGATCGCCATCATGTCGCTGGTGGCGAAGACAGCGGTGGGTCGGGAGCTCGAAGCGAGAAAGTACCGCCCGGCGGCGACCCCTGACTCGACGTGGAAGTTGCCATAGTAGCGGGCAACCGATTCGGCGCCGATCCCGGCCTCGACCAGCGTCGAGATAAAGCCCGCCCAACGCTCGCTGTCGTTGAAGTTGCCGGGCGGTCCGGTGACGTAGCCGAAGCGGCGATGGCCGAGCTCCAGGAGATGTCGCGCCACCGCGGCACCACCCTCGCGGTCCTGCACCAGCACCGCCGGCAGATCCCGGCCCTCCACCGGCACGCCGACCGCCACCATCGGCACACCCGCATCCGCCAGCGACATGGTGGCTCCCTGCGGCACCTTCCCATGCAGCAGCAGCACGCCATCGGCCTGGCCGGCGAGAACGAGGTCGACCAGGCGCCGCTCCTTGCCCGCGTCGGCGAATAGATTGGAGATCAAGAGCCCGAAACCCCGTGTCGACAGGGCCCGATCCACGCCAAGCAGCAGATCGCTGAAGAACGGGGTGATGAAGGTCGGCACGACGATCAGCACCATCATCGACCGAGCCGCGCGTAGGTTGCGGCCGGCAATATTGGGCGTGTAGCCGGTCTGCCGCACGACCTCCAGCACCCGCTCGCGTGTCGCCGCGTTGACCCGGTCCGGATTGCCGAGCGCCCGGCTGACGGTGGCGATCGAGACACCGGCAAGGCTCGCCACCTGCGCGATATGCATCGTGCCGGGCCGGCTCGCGGTCGACGCCCGGCGTCGACGCGGCTTTGTCGGAATGTCGTCGTCCTCAAGCATGTTTTCGGGTCTCGGCCAAAAAAAAACTGTTGTCAACGCGCATGGTAAACGTTTACCTAATGGCATCAGAACGACGGCAGTGGTCAGGCCCATGCACAAGTGCCCACGGCTGTAGGGTTGCCGCCTGAATAGATCTCATGAGGTATCGCGACATGCGCCGTGCTCGCGGTAGTATTCAGCAAACATCAGGGGAGTTATGCCATGGCTCACTTTCGTCGATTCCTTCTCGCGACAACGTTCGTCGTCATGCTGCCCGTTGCCACATCGGCTCAGCAGATGAATGCCGAGGTGCTGCACTGGTGGACTTCCGGCGGCGAGTCCGCGGCGGTCAAGGTCTTCGCGGACAAGTTCGCCGCTGCGGGCGGCACCTGGGAGGACACGGCGATCGCGGGCGGCGTGGCCGCGCGCACGGCCGGCATCAACCGCATCGTCGGCGGCAATCCACCGACAGTGATGCAGTTCAATACCGGCAAGCAGTTCGACGAACTGGTAGCTAACGATCTCTTGCGCGACATGGAGAC
>JAPJRA010000076.1 GCA_030824835.1 Geminicoccaceae bacterium
CCCTCGGCGACCTTCGCGGCGAAGGTCGCCGAGGGTGCGGGCCTGCACGTCAGCACGGCCCAGCAGGCGCTGAAGCGCCCGTGCTACGCCGGCGAACAGGCGATCGCCCGGTTCCTCGGTGTCCCGGCCCACCACATCTGGCCGGCCCGCTACGACAGCGCGGGGCTGCCCAAACATCCCCGCATCCGAAAGCAGCTTAACGCCGAAATCTCGACGGTGGAATGTCAAAAGGAGCTGGCGGCATGAACCGCCTCACCCTCCGCCGCGCGGCCCGCATGTTCGGGCGCATCACCGCCGATGACATCACCGACGCCGTGGGCGCGATGCTGATCTTCGCGACCCTGGCCGCCGGGATCTGGGTGCTCGCCGGGCTCGGCCTCGTCGAGAGCGGCCACGAGCTGGCGGGCGTGGCGCGATGACACCCGACACCCGTCCGTCCGCCCCCGCCGAGGCCCGCGCCGCCGTCGCCAAGGCGAAGCTGGCCCGCGTGGTGGGGCGCATCGAGGCGCTGATCGACGTGCTCGAGACGGTGAAGGCAATGGGCCGCTTGTCGTTGGACGACGAGGCGATGCTCGATGACCTTCGCGAGATCGTCGCGGAGGCGCGGGCATGAGGACGTCGCCGTTCCCGCCCGAGGTCCGCGAGAGCGTGATCACCCTGGCCGAAACCGGGGTGAGCCAGCGCGACATCGCCGGCAGGTTCGGCCTGTCGAAGACGACGGTCAGCAAGTGGATCATCGCCGCCCGTCGCAAGGGCCGGGCCGTCCCGGTGCCCACCGACAGGACCGGCGTGACGGTCCTGTCCGGCGACAGCAAGAGCCTGATCCGCCTGCGGGCCGAGGCCGAGCGGCGCCATGTGAGCCCGGAAATGCTCGCCAGCGTGCTGCTGGCCACGATCTGCGCCGACGACCTGTTCAACGCCGTGCTGGAGGATGCATGGTGACCCACGAACGCGATGAACATCCCGGCGTCACGCCGCGCCAGTTCCGCGACCTGCGGACAGGAGCCGTCCGCTGCTGCGCTACCCGCGCCGCGGTCGAGCGGTTCTTCGACAACCGCTCGCCGCTGCACTTCGAGGAGCGCCAGCCGGACGAATTCCCCGGTCAGGCTGACGTGGTCGAGCAGCACTGGGGCCAGGCATGACCGGGGTGCTGATCTGGCTTGTGGCCCTTCTGTACGTCGCGGGAGCGGTCGTCACGCGCGAACTGCTCCACATCGGCATCATGGTGATGGATGGCCGGGTGCCGGCGGCCTGGTCGCGCGTGTTCGTCGTGATGATCTGGCCGGTCATCGCGGTCGCCATATCCGTGACGCGCATTGCGGGTGACGACAGATGAACCCGTACCAGCCGTCGATGATCGCCGAGTGGGTCACGCCCGAGCACAAGCGGGCGGTCTGGGAAGCGCTGGCGCCGCCTGCGCGGCTCGATCTGGCCGGCATCGCGGCGGCGACCGGTCTGCACGGCAGCATCGTCAACGAAATCTGGGCCGAGGGCAGCGCCAAGGGGCGGCTGCGGCTGGTCGATCAGGGGCCGGGTTTCCGGTGGATAGAGCGCGTGGAGGACGCAGCATGACGAAGGGGCAAGGCTACATGCTCATCGGGGTCGCCATGTTCATCTTGGCCTCAATCGACCAGCCCCACCACTGGGGGGCGGTCGGCTGGTCGGTGGCCGGACTGCTCTGCATCATCAGGGGAGCGGTCGCGAAATGATCCGCTACTCAGAGTGCGAACGGGCTGCCGCCGCGCGATCTGGCGGCAACCATGCCGTAGTTCTTCCCGTCGCTCTTCGGAACCCTTGTCTTGCAGAGCGGGCACTCGAGCGTGTTGGGTTGAACGAACTGCATTATCGAACGCTTCTCCTGCTCAAAGCAGGCTGCGCACAGATCGTGCGGGGGCTCTCCTTTAGCATCGTCCGGGTTCAGGCTATATACGAGGCCGCCCCGATCGGTCGTCGTAAGCGTATAGCGGCTCGCCTGCTGTTCAAACTTGCTCCGGCGCTGCTCTTCTTCCTTGAGCTTCAGCAGCAACTTTTTCGTCTCCAGGTTGGCTTCCTGTGCCGCCAGAAGCTGGGTGGTGATCTCGACGATCTGCGCCCGGTACTGGGCATCCTGGGGCGTCTCCTTGGCGAAGAGACCCTTCAGTCGTGCCAGCCCGTTGGCGGCGGTATCGAATGCGGTTGCGGCGGCGCCCGCAAACCCGATGGCGGTGGTGATGTTCTCGATCATTCGGATCGTCCTTCTGTTGATCTTGAACAGGGGGATGTAGCTGGCGGGCGGGGTGGCAGCCCTGTCCGTCAGTGCCAGATTATCCCGTTCCGCCGGTCCGACAATGGCCAAGCGTGACCGCCTGACCCCCGACCTGTTCCGCGACTGGCAACCGCCGGAGGTCGCCGCGCGGCTTGAGGGGCCGTTGCCCCAGGGCGGCACGCTGCGCTCGCGGATCAGCCGGGCGGTGTCGCAGGCGCTGGCCGCCTCGGCGATGCCGCGCGACCGGATCGCGGCCGAGATGTCGGACTACCTCGGCGAGGACATCAGCAAGCACATGCTGGACGCCTATGCCAGCCAGGCGCGCGAGGGCCACACGATCACGCTCGAGCGGTTCATCGCCCTCGTGGAGGTGACCGGGCAGACCGGGCTGCTGGGGTTCGTGGCCGACGCCTTCGGGCTGGTCGTGGTGCCGGCGAAATACGCCGAGCTGATCGAGCTGCATTTCATCGACGAACAGCAGGCTGAACTTGAGCGCCGCCGGCAGGCACTGGCGCTGCGCTGGAAGGGCAAGAGATGAGCGACTGGAAGACAGCGGCCGAATGGGCGGCGGAAGGGCTGAATGAGCTTCCGAGGACAGAGAGGGGGCTCAACAAGCTGTCGGAGAGCGGCGGCTGGCGCGCACTCGGCTCTACCCACGCCCGCAAACGCGCCGGGCGCGGCGGCGGCTGGGAATATCACCTCACCTGCCTGCCCGAGGCCGCGCAGGCCGACTGGGCCCGGCGGCGCACCCAGCAGCTGCGGGCTACCGCGGTCGAAGAGCGCGCCACCGAGGTGGCCGCGGCCGTCCAGCGCGCCCCCGACGCCCTGTCCGCGCGCCGGCGCGAGGTCATGCAGGCGCGCGCCGCGGTGCTGACCGAGATCGAGCGCCGCACCATCGAAGGCGCCGGGTGGGACCGCGCCATGCGCACCCTGCTGGCCGACGCCGCCGCCGGCGCGCTGAGCAGCGCCCTGATCTCCACGCTGGCGCTGGCGTCTGACCGCAAACGCTCGCCGGTGCCCTCGCCGCGCACCATCTACAACTGGAAGGCCGCTCTCTCCACCGGGGGTATCCATGCCCTTGCGCCGGTCCGGGCCGAGCAGCAGACCAAGGCCGCCCCGCCGGCCTGGCTGAACGAGGTGCTGCGGTTCCGCAGCGGCACCAACCCCAGCCTGTCCCACGCGCTCGAGATGTATGCCCGCCGGCAGCCGCCGGGCGCCTCGATCCCGAGCTACGCCCAGGTGCAGCGCGCCGTGAAGGCGCTGGCGGGGACGTCGCGGTTCCTCGACGCCTTCACTGGCCGCGAAGGCCCGCTGAAACTGAAGGCGCGTCTGGGCTTCGTGCGGCGGACGACCGAGGGCATGGACCCGACGACGGTCTACACGGCCGACGGCAAGACCTTCGATGCGGCGGTCGCGCACCCGGTCCACGGCAAGCCGTTCCGGCCGGAGATCACCACCGTCATCGACGTGGTCACGCGCCGCGTGGTGGGCTGGTCGGTGGATCTGGCCGAGAACAGCCGCGGCGTCGCCGACGCCCTGCGCCGGGCCTGCGAGTTCGGGGGCATCCCCGCGATCTTCTACACCGACAACGGGTCGGGTTACCGGAACCAGGCGCTGGATCACGAGACGCTGGGCATGGCCGCGGCGCTCGGGATCACCACGACGCATTCGCTGCCCTACAACAGCCAGGCGCGCGGGATCATCGAGCGGGCCAACGGGACGATCTGGAACCGTCTCGCGCAGGAGTTCGTGACCTACCAGGGGCCGCTGGTCGACCGGGAGTACAGGGCGAAGGTCTACAAGCGCATCAAGGGCGAGATCGCGATCACCGGCGAAAGCCGGACCCTGCCGAGCTGGGACGACTTTCTGGCGGCCGTGCAGCGGGCGATCTCCGACTACAACGACCGGGCGCACAGCGCGCTGAAGATCGCCGACCCGGCCACCGGCCGCCCGCGCAAGGCGAGCCCGAACGAATACTGGGCAGACTTCGTCGCCCGCGGGTTCGAGCCGGTCCCGCTGACCTCGGCCGAGGCCGACGATCTGTTCCGCCCGACCTTCCGGCGCACGGTCCGGCGCGGCGAGGTCCAGTGGAACAACAACCAGTATTTCCACCCCGCTCTCGAACCCTATCACGGGATCGAGGTGCTGGTCGGGATCGAGATCACCGACGCAAGCCGCGTGTGGGTGCGTCGCCTCGATCTGGTCGATGGGGCGCCTCAGCCCGGCGCGCTGATCTGCGTCGCCGAGTACTGGATGAACAAGGAGCGCTACATGCCGGTGAGCATGGAGCAGAGCTCCAAGGAGAAGCGGGCGCGCGGGCGGCTGCGACGTATCGAGGACAAGCGGGGCGACATCGAGAGCGAGCTCCATGGGGTGGCGCTTCTGCAGAACAGCCCGTCGGTCCGCGCGCCGTTTCTGGACATGCCCGAACCCATGCCGAGCGCAGCAAGCGCGCCTGCGCCTGTCGCCTTCACGGTCGAGCGCCCGTCGCTGCCGGGGCGGAAGGTCGCATCCTACTACATCGAGAACGCCGACGTGGAGCTGGCGGCCGAGAGCCTGGCCGATCCCGCGTCGCTGACGCCGGGCAGGGTCCGGCTTCTGACGGAATTCCTCCGCGGCAGGCACGCGGTGGAAATGTTGCAGGCGGGTGGAGTGAACCCGGACGAACTGGAAACCCTTCTGGGCTCCTACACACCGCGCCTGCCGCTGACCAAGTCAACTTCAACACGAGCAGGGTAGCATGAAACCGACCTTCGTCAAAACCAAGAATTATCAGGCCTTCATGGGGGCGATCGAGGGCATGCGCGGTCGCGGCGCGGCCGAGTGCCGCCTGATCGTCGTCGACGGGGCACCGGGCCTCGGCAAGACGACCATCCTGCATCGGTGGGCCGCACAGGAGGCCTGCGTCTATCTCCGCGCCAAGACGGAATGGTCGCCGAGCTGGATGATGGGCGAGCTTCTTAGCGAGTTCCGCGCGAACCCGCCGCACACCCATGAGCGGCGGTTCAACCTGTGTCTTCAGCTCCTGTCCGAGCGCGCCCAGCTGGCGGAGCGGACCGGCCAGCAGTTCGCCGTGGTGATCGACGAGGCCGACCACGTCACCTCGAAGGGCAAGCTTGTCGATGCGATCCGTGACCTTGCCGATCTGAGCGAGGTGCCGTTCGTCCTGGTCGGCATGGGTCGCATCCGGGACAACCTGACGAAATTCCCGCAGACCGCCAGCCGGATCAGCCGGTATGTCCGCTTTGACCCCGCTGACCTGGAGGACGTGCGCGCCTTTCTCGATGCCCAGTGCGAGGTGGCCGTCGCCGAGGACCTGGCGCACTTCGTCCAGACGGCGACGCGCGGCTTCAACCGCGAGATCCGCGAGGCGATCGTCTCGATCGAGAAGTACGGCCTGCGCAACGCCCCGAAGGGCCCGCAGGGCCTGACCATGTCGGAGATGGCCGGGCAGCACCTGATCAACGACCGCAAGTCGGGCCAGCCGATCCATGTTCCGGGCGCCCGCAAATGACGACGCTCGCTGACATGGAGCTGATCGCGGCCGAGGCCGTCGAGAGCCTGCGCGAGTTGACGGACCGACTTGCCCTCAGGCTCGGCCGCGAGCCCACCTTGTCCGAGGTGGCCCAAGGGCTCGCCATCGCCTATGGCGCGGCGCGCGGAGCCTTGCAGGCCACGAGCGCGGCGGAGGACCTGGCGGCGTTGGGACACTTCGTCGAGGTCGCCTCCGACGACGCCCGGTTCTGCCTGATGGGGCTGAGGGAGGCGGGGCTGTGAGCGGGCCGTCTCACCAGACCATCATCCTGCACCACGTCGGTTCGGCCTGCCTCACGATCGGCGAACTGGCCGAGCAGCTGGGTCTGTCCACCGAACAGGTGAGCCAGGCCTCGAGCCTGCTCATCCGACGCGGCCTGCTCGAGCGCGTGGTGCGGGGCTGTTTCCAGCTGACGGCCGAGGGGCGCGCTGCCGCCGCCGCGGGCGTCGAGATCGGCAGCGGACCGGCCAACCTGTGCGAGCGCAAGATCCCGGAGCGCGGGCGGCCCTCGCTGCAGCAGCGCGCCTGGAATGTCATGCGGCTGCGGCGAAGGTTCACCGTCCCCGAGCTGGTGATGTGCGCGGCCAAGGACGGGGATGCCGGGCCTGACGACACGGTGCAGCGGTACCTGCGCGCGCTGGCGCGCGCCGGCTTCGCCAAGGTGGTCGATCGCCGGCCGGATGGCCGGAGGGCGGCGGTCTGCAAGGTCTACACGCTGGTGAAGGACACGGGTCACTTCGCCCCCAGCGTCGTGCGGCGCGGCAGCGCGGTGTTCGACCACAACACCGGCGAGGAGGTGGCGCTGTGAGCGACTATCTCGACCTGCTCAGGGCAGAGAAGGCCCGCGGCCGCACCACGGCCGACATCGCCCGCCAGCTGGGGTTCGCCCGAACGTCGATCTCGCTGCTGCTGTCGGGGAACTACCCCGCCGCCCGGGCCCCGAAGATCGAGGCGAAGGTGCTCGAGGTGTTCGGTCGAGCGATCGTTTGTCCGCATCTCGGCGCCGAGATCGAGCGCGACGCGTGCGACGCGCACCGGACGAGCCCGATGCCCACCAGCTCCACCGACCGGCTGCGCCACTGGACGGCCTGCCGAACCTGCACCCAGAACCCGGCCGCGCCCGCGGCAACGAAGAGGAAATGACCATGGCACCGAAGGTGAAGACCAAGACGAAGGCGGCGCCGGCCCTGCCGATCCCGGCCGACGACACCGAGGCGCGCGAGGCGATCCGCGAGATCGGCGATCGGCAGCGTGAGGCGCTGCGGTTGCAGGCCGAGATGAACGACCAGATCGCGGCCCTGCAGGAGCGCTACGGCGCCCTGGTCGCCCCGATCAACGCCAGGGTGACCGCGCTGACCGAGGGCCTGCAGCTCTTCTGCGAGGTAAACCGGACGCGGCTGACCGGCGGCAAGGTCAAGTACGCCGAGTTCTCGACGGGCAAGGTCTCCTGGCGGCTGCGGCCGGCCAAGGTGACGCTCAAGAAGATCGAGGACGTGATCGAGGCGATCCGCAGGGCCGGCCTGGGCGATCGCTTCCTGCGAACCAAGACCGAGGTCAACAAGGACGCGATGCTCGAGGACCGAACGACAGCCTCGGCGATCAAGGGCGTGAGCATCGGCTCGGACGGCGAGGACTTCGTGGTCGAGCCCTACGAGACCGACCTGCGCGGCGCGGTCTGATGGAGCGGTCGTCGTCCGCCAAGTGGTTCTGGCACGAGCTCGACCGCGTGTTGCGGCCGGCGCTGCAGGGCGGTTGCAGCTGGGACGAGGCGATCTCGGACCTGCGCGACAAGGCCGACCAGCTCGAGGCGCACCGCCACGCCGGGCTCGATGCGGCCAGCTACCGAAAGTTCGAGCGGCTGTGATGGCCGGTCACCGAAAACACGAAACACAGGAGCACAGGATGCCTGTTTCATTCGACCTCGAACAAGTCGAGCGCGATCACCGCGCCGGTGCCGACGCCACCTTTGCCGTGGCCCTCGAGCGTGCAGGATCGGACGATCACCGCACGGCGATCCGGCTTCAGCAGGCCATGCTGGATGCATCGATCGTCGAGACGAAGGTCATGATCGCCGCGACCGGGAATGAGGTCGCACCCAGTGTCATCGGGGCCGCCCTCGGGTGCTCGGTCGGGTCGGCGATCGCAACGATCATCGGATCGCTGTCCGACGTCGAGGCCAGTCAGCTGATGACGGGCTTCGCGCGCGGGGTCGAGGGCGCCTGGAACGCGGCCCGCGACCCCAGATACATCGTGGCCACAGCCAACGGAACTCCGGGAGGACGGGCATGACCCCCATCCTCTATCGCACCGCGCACGGCCTTCTCGACCTCAACAGGCTGGCGCCGACTGCCTTCTCGGCCGGCGTGGTCTCGGAGTGCCTGGCGAAGATCAACCGCTACAATGGCCGGACGCCCGAGCCGTGGTCAGTGGCCTCGCATTCGGTGCTCGTGGCCATGCTCTGCCGTCCGCAGCACCGCGCCCAAGCCCTTCTGCACGATGCCCACGAGGCGATCCTCGGCTACCTCGTGGCGCCGGCCGTCAGGCTGATCTGCAGCAAGAGCCAGCCGGTCGCGGGCGGCATCGTCGCCAACGCCATCACCCAGACCAAGCTGGACCTCGATCGCCAGATCTTCGCAGCCTGGGACGTCACCTGGTCGCCCGACGGCGCCCGCAAGGTCGCGACCGCTGATCACATCGCGCTCCTGGCCGAGGGTGCCGTGTTCTTCGGCGCAGAGGCCGGGGGCGAGATCAGCCCGGAAACCGCTGCCGAGGTCGACCGGGCGGTCGGGCTGATCCGCGAACTGCCCTACGGCCAGAACTGGCGAGCCGCGCGCGAGCGCTGGCTGACCTTCGTCCACGACCTTGCCTCGGTCGGACAGCTGCGGCTGCCGCCCGAGCCCTCCCATCCGACCCGCACGGCGCGGGCGGTTTAACCCCGAGCAGAGGACTACCCCATGAACATCGGCAAGACCGAACTGGTGAAGCAGATCGCGGACGCCCACGGCACGAGCCAGACGCAGGTCCGGGCGACGCTCGACGCGGTGCTCGAAGCGATCATCGGCAACCTCAACGCCGGCCACGCCGTCCGCCTCCAGGGCTTCGGCAGCTTCACCGTGAAAGAGCGCCCGGCCCGCAAGGTGCGCAACCCGCGGACGGGCGAGCAGGTGGATGCCCCGGCCAGCCGCAAGCTGAGCTTCAAGCCGGCCCCGACGGCGCTGAACTGACCGCGAAACCGGCCCCCAGGGGCCGGTCGGCGGGGCGTGGTGGCCCCGTCCTGATGAGCAGCCGAGGATGCGATGACGACGAGCTACAGCCTCAGGACGAGGGACGACGGGCAGACCGAAGTGCTCGAGCATTCGGCAGTCGTCCTCGGCACGTTCGTGCGCCCAGAACACGCGCGCCAGTTCTACGACTGGATGGCGGGTTCGCATCTGACCGTGCGCAGGGCGCCGGAGCCCGAGGTCGCGTCCGCGGCCCCTGCCGCCGATACGCCCGCGGCCAGCGCCTTCGTGCCTGAACCGATGACCATCTGGCGGCTTTCCGTGCCGGCGCTGGTCGCCGAACAGCAGGAGGTGCCCGCCCAGCCGACGCAGCGGCGGCAGGCCGCACGGGACAAGGCCGTCCCGCCGGCGGTGGAGGACGGTGAGGGCGCACCGGGAAACCTGCCTGCTGCCCCTGCGCGGGCTGTCGTCGAGCGGCCGCGCCAGGCGGTCACCATGTGCGCGCACTTGCCGGAGGAGGTCTTGGCGCCCGCGTTCGAGCGGCTCGAGCGGGGTGAGAAGCTCCAGGTGGTGGCGTCCGAGCTGGGCGTTCCATGGCCGTCGCTGCGCGGCGCCTATGCCGGATACAAGGGCCGCCGCCAGCGCGAGATCGCACGTGGCGGCATGTCCTCGTGCAGCCTGTGCAGCAGGGCGTTCATGCCGTCGGTGACGAGCCCCGACACATGCGCGCGCTGCGCCAAGGCGATGGGGCGGTGATGGCTCGCGATCCGCTCCTCGCGCAGATCCACATCGCCCGGCAGCAACTGGGGCTGGAGGAGGACGACTACCGCTCTATCCTCGAGCGGGTCACCGGCAAGCGCAGCTCGGCCGAGCTTTCGGACACCCAGCGGCGCGCGGTGATCGCCGAGCTGAAGCGGCGCGGCTTCAAGTCCCGCGGCGCGAACCGTCGGAAGAGCAGCAAGCCCTATGTCCGCAAGGTCTTTGCGCTCTGGGGCGAGCTGAAGAGGACCGGGGTGTGGCGGGAACCGGGCATCGCTTCCCTGCGCGC
>JAPJRA010000077.1 GCA_030824835.1 Geminicoccaceae bacterium
GCCGCCGACACCAGCGCCCCGTGCCCAGTCGGCGACATAGACCGAGTCCTCGACCGTGAAATCGTAGGCCGGGCGGTCGCGATAGGGGGCCGCATACGCATAGCCGGCGACACGGCCATCACGCTCGGCTACCAGCCAGGGCAGCCCGCGCGCGCCGACCTTCCGCCAGCGCGCCTCGAGCTCGGCGGCATCGGGGGGATCGAGCTCGAACGAGGCCGTACCTTCCAGCACCTCGCGCGCATAGATGGCCTGGACCTGGGCGAGATCGGCGGCCTTCATCGGCCGCGGCGTCGACGTGTCTGACATCGGCGATCCTCGTGTCACCGAAACGGTGGGGCCGCCATTACAGCAGGCTCACGCCCGCTTCGACAGGCTGCCGGCGTCTCAGCCGCCCGGGCTGTCCAGCCGGGCCGCGACGGCCGTCATCCGGGCCTGGATCGATGCCAGATCGCTGCCGCCGTCGGGGTCCGACGGCTCCACCCCCTCCATCAGGCTACGGGCGGCGGCGAGGTCCGAGCGCGCCTGATCCGACCGGCCTTCGGCCACGGCCGTCTCGGCCCGCCCGACCAGCCGCCCGACCGTGGCCGAGCGATTGAAGCTGGGCAGAGGCTGGTCGGTCCCGTAGCTCGACGGCAGCGGCTCTCGAACCGTCGCCGGGCGCGGCGGTATCCTGGATGCCGGGCTGCCCTCCTGTTGCAGCTGGCGGCCCACCTGGTCGAGGCCCCGGTTGAGGCGAGCCTGCTCGGGCGTGAGGACCAAGCCGCGGTTTTGCTGAATCAGGTCACGGCGCGCCCGCTGCAGCTGCAGCGCCGCGGCGTCCGGCGAGCTGTGCACCGACCCCTGCAGCCTGCGCAGCTGACGCTGCATGTAGGCGTCGTTGGCACCCGTGAGATCCGGCTGCTGCGCGCCGGCCCGGCCGGCCGACAGCGCGCCGATTCCAACCATGCAGAGCGCGAGCCACGTCCCCCGGCCCAACCATCCCCGAACCATGGGCATCCCTCACCGTCGGGGCGGATAAGGCTTTCCACCCGTCCCTTGATGGACGATGGTGCGTGACTGGTCGAGCGACAAGGCATCGGGCAACGATCCCTGCCAAGCGTCGATAGTCGCCGGAACCTCGCCACCGCATCGCGGCCGCAGGATGCCCCAATCCCAGCGGTAGCCGTCCGTCAGGCCCGTGGCCGGGCTGCCCGGCACGAACCGGCAGGCACACAGCCGGCCCGCCATGCAGGCGACCCGGTCGACCGCATCGACCGTGCAGCGGTCATCCGCCGCATCGGCCCACCCGACCCGCGGGGTCAGCGTGACCGGCGCGCCGGCGAGCGCGATGACAAGCAGGGCAGTGCGCATCGGCGTCCCGGCATGAGTTCACCACGACTCTACGCCCGAATCGCTAACACCCCGTTGTCGCCCCGCCGCTCAGGCGGCGTGCCGCCCCGCGGCGCGGGCCAGGGCGGCCAGCCGGCGGCGCTCGTGGCGGTTGAGCGGCGGTTCGTTCATGCCAAAACCGTCCAGATCGTCGAGCTCGTCGAGACCGGGCACGGCGTGGCGAGGCGCGTCGGGGCCGTGCGGTGCGTTGGCCGCCACGCCGGGTTCGCTCATGCGCGCGGCCTGCGCCAGCAGCTCGGCCGCGGTGTGGGTGCGCGCCCGCGGCAGCAGGCGCTCGCGGGCGCGGCGCAGCTCGTGAAGGGCCTCGCCGGCGCGGCGCCAGTCGCGGTCGAGCCGGGCGCGGTAGCGGATCACGGTGGCGAGCGACGGCAGGTTCGACGCCTCGGCCCCGGTCCCCGACGCCATGGCCCGCTCCAGCACGGCCGCCTCCAGCGCCCGCAGCTGCTGCTGCCGCCAGGCCGTGAACACCAGCTCCTCGACCCAGTGCGCCTCGGCGGCATCCTGCGGCCGGTGGCGGGCGATGAGGGCCGCGCGCAGGCGCCCGACTGAGTTCTGCAGGCGCTCGAAGCTCTGGGTGAAGCTCTGCGCCATCTCGTCGGTCAGCTCGGCGCCGGCCCGCCGCAAGGTCTGCAGGCGCTCCTTCGCCGCCACCAGCGCGGCCTGAACGTCGCGCAGCGCCTGCTCGTGCTCGGCGGCCACGGTCGGCGCCAGCGCCGCGATCTCGTTCTCCAGGTCACCCAGCCGGCCGGTCATCCGGTCGAGATAGCCACTGCCTCCCAGCATCGTCGTTCTCCTGATCGTTGCCCGAGTCGTTGCCCACAACTAACCGTAGGGACCTTCAAGGCTAGCATGCGCGGCCGCCCCGGCCAACCCGGGCCGCCCTAGGCAGCGTCCGCGCGCCGATGCACGGCGTCGGCCAGCACGCAAAGCAGCTCGAACATGATGCTGACGCCCACCCACGCCGTCATGCCCGACTGGTCGAACGGCGGGCTGACCTCGACCAGATCGGCGCCGATCAGGTCGAGACCCTCGAGCTTGCGCACCATGCGCTGGGCGGTGTGGGTTGAGAAGCCGCCGATCTCCGGGGTGCCGGTGCCCGGCGCCTGCGACGGGTCGATGCCGTCGATGTCGAAGCTGACGTAGCACATGTGGTCGCCGACGATCGCGCGCGCCTCCGCCATCACGGCGTCCGGGCCACGATCCATCAGCTCCTCGATCATGACGATCCGGACCCCGTGCGCGCGCGCCCACTCCACGTCCTCGCCGTCATAGGCGCTGCCGCGAATGCCGATCTGCACCACGCGGCTGGTGTCGATCAGGCCTTCCTCGGCGGCGCGACGGAACGGCGTCCCGTGCGTGAAGCGGAACCCGCCGAAATAGGTGTCGTAGAAGTCCGTGTGCGCATCGAAGTGGATCATGGCCACCGGCGCGCCGTGACCGACGAGGCCGCGCAGGATCGGCAGCGAGATCAGATGGTCGCCGCCGGCGCTCATCGGCATGATGTGCCTGGCGCGGAGCTGGCCGTAATAGGACGATATTCGTTGCAGACTGTCCTGGAGGTCGGCCGGGTTGACCGGGCAGTCGCCGAGATCGGCACAGCGGGCGGTGTGGAAAGGGCGCAGGCCCGTGGCTTGGTTGACCATGCGGATCATCGTCGAATAATCGCGCAGCTGCCGTGGGCCGTGACGGGGGCCGGGCCGGTTGGTCGTGCCGGCGTCCCAGGGCACCCCGACCAGTCCGATCTGCACCTCGTCGGCGTCGGCGAGCGGGACGTGCGGCAGCCGCATGAAGGTCGGAATGCCGGCAAAGCGGGGCAGCTCCATGCCCGACAGAGGCAGGTAGGATCGTGTCTCGGACATGCTCGCCCTCAAGTGTCTGGGTCATCGCCGCCATGGTGCTGCCCCATCCCGACCCAGGTCAAACACGAACTGGCTAGTTGCCCGGCGAGAACAGACCGGCGGCCACGTTGATCGTGGAGGCCAGGATGACGGTGTTGAACACGAAGGCGATCAGCCCCTGCGCCAGGGCGAGCTTGCGCATCGTGCGGGTCAGCGTCGCCACCTCGGCGGTCTGGCAGGCGACGCCGATGACGAAGGAGAAGTAGAGGAAATCGACATAGTTGGGTCGATCGCCGCCCGGAAAGTCCAATCCCCCACCGATCTCGCCGCCGGTCCCGACCGCAGCGTAATAGACCCGCGCATATTCCAACGCGAACAGCAGATGCACCAGCGCCCAGGAAAAAGCGGTCGTGGCGGCACCGACGGCAAGATAGAGCGCACGCGTGTCGCTCAACCGTTGGCTGCCGACCGACAGCAGCAGAAAGATGGCATAGATGCCGAAGCCCGCGGCCGCCGTGGCCAGCGCCACCAGCAGACCGACGCTCGGCGCCCGGTGCCGTACCTTCCGCGGCATCTGCGACGCATCGTAACGCAGCGTCACGGCCAGGATCAGGCCCATGAACACGAGCACGCCGACATCCCATGTCGCCGCCCACAGCAGTTCCGTCGACAGGAAGGCGCGCGCGATCGCGGCGAACGCCGCCGCCGCGGCGGCGGCGACCAGCAGACCGCCGCCCAGATGTCGGGCCGAGACCGCATGCAGCTTGAGCGCCATCGACATCACCGTCACGGGGTCACAGCGGAAACGGTGCGGCCGTCAGCCTGAAGACCGGGGTTTCCAGCCGCCCTTGAGCCGCAGGTACATCATCGCCGTCAGCAGCGCATCGTTGAACGCATCGTGGACCGCGCGGCGCGGCAGATCGAGGCGCTGGCGAATGGTCTCGAAGCGCAGATCGATATTGCCCCCGGGCGGCACCTGGGCCGCGCGCCAGTCGTAGTACAGGGTCGAGACCTCGATCTGGGGGTTCGGCATCGCAGCACCGATCAACGGACGGACATGCTTGTTCAGCATGCCGAGGTCGAACTCGAGGTAGTAGCCGATCAGCGGGCGCGGGCCGATGAACTCCAACACGCGTGGAATGGCCTCGTCGAGCGGCACCGCCGTCGCGAGGTCCACGGGCCGGATGTGGTGGACCAGGATCGTGCGATCGGACACCGGCTGCTCGGGCCGGATCAGAAAATCCAGTCTCTGGCTGGTGAGGATGGTGTCCCCCTGGACCTTGATCGCGCCCACGGACAGGAGCTGATCGGTGCGGACATCGAGGCCCGTGGTCTCGAAATCGATGCTCACCAGCTCGTCGCCGTCGTAGGCCTCGCCGAGAAAAGCGTAGGCCGGATCCTTCAGCCGACGCCGCCACCAAGCCCGCTTGATTCGGTCGAGCATGGCGCGCCCTCAGAACATGGCGAGGTGGAAGTGATGGCGGACCACCTCCTTGAACCGCTTGACGATCTGGAGGGAGTCCTTGAGCAGGTCGCGCTCCAGCTTGCCGATCGTGTCCGGGCGGACGAAATTGTCCAGGGGCTCGTGCAGCCGCATCTTCTCGAGCCGCGCCGACAGCCGGAGCGAGAGCATGAAGCCGAACGCCTCGACCAGATCCTGCGCCATCTTCCGGTCGAACACGCCGAGGCCCTGAAGCCGGCGGATCCGCTGGATGGTGTTGGTCTCGACCAGCCGCCGCTCCAGCGCCAGTGCCCGCACCCCGTGCATCAGCGGGAAGATCCCGCCCTTCTTGAGGTCGAGCTGGTCCTTGTGCGCGCCGCCTTCGGTCACGAAGGTTGAAAAGAACCCGAGCGGCGTGTCGAACATCTCGATCGCCCGCGCGAACCTGGCGTGGAAGGCGCCCTGGTCGGCCAGCAGGTCGAAGAGATATTGCTTGGCCCGATCGAGCAGCCGCTCGTCCCCGGCCACCGGCGCGGCGTCGTAGAAGATCGCGACGTTCATCAGCGCCTGCTCGTCGGCACCCAACACCCAGGAGCGCACGTCCTCGCACCACGCAGCGAGCGGCTTCGACCAGGCCGGGTTGCGCACCATGATCTCGCCGGGGCAGGCGGGGAAGCCGGCATCGATCATGGCCGTGGTGAAGCGCTGGCGAAACCCGTCCCAATCCGGCGGCTCATAGCCGTCCGCCACGATGATGCCGTTGTCCTGGTCGGTCTTGGCGAGGTACTCGCCCCGCCCCTCGCTGCCCATGACGACGAGGCAGACATTCTCCTCGAGGCCCGGCGGCGCCAGGGTGTGGAACAGCTTGGCGGTGGCGCGACGGTGCAGATCGGTGGAGAGCTCGGTGATGAAGCCGATCTTGGTGCCCGTCTCGTGGAGCTGCCGGATCAAAAACCCGATCCGCTCGCTGGCTTCGGCGATCTCGGCCGGGGTGACGGCACGGTCGATCAGCAGGCCGATCGGATCGGCCTGATTGGCCAGCGACGAGAGCACGTTGGCCGCGTCCAGCACGCCCACGATCTGTTCCTCGCGGCGCACCACCAGATGCCGCACCCGCTTGCGCGCCATCAGCAGCGCCGCCTCGAACAGGAAGCTGTCCTCGTCGGTGCCGTGCACGCCCCAATGGACGAGATCGCGCACCGGCGTATCGAGCGGCTGCCGTTGCGCGACGGCGGAACGCGTCAGGTCGACGCCGGTGAAGATGCCGACACGGTCGGCGTCGCGCACCAGCAGCGCGCGTTGGCCCTCACGGTCCATGTGCAGCGCGGCCTCGTGCAGGGTCGTGTCGAGATCGACAAACACTGGCTTGTTCACCGCCGCCTGACCGACCCGCATGGTCATGGCGCCCAGCGCCTGCGGCCCCGGCTGCCGCTGCTCCAGGGCCTCGAGCTTGTGCGAAATATCCTTGAAGAAGAACGCGGCAAAGCCCGGATTGTTGGCCGTCAGGTCGAGGAAGTCCTCGATCGGCAGGGCGTAGCAGATGGCCTCCTCGCGCACGATGAAATCATGGCGGGAGGCCATGTGCACCAGGACGTCACTATCGAAGCCGTCCCCCGATTCGTGCACCATCACGACCTCGTCGCCGGCACGCTCCTCGACCAGCCCCTTGATCACGACATAGAACTGGTCGGGAAGGCTGCCGGCGCGGAGGACGGTCTGCCCGGTGCGGAAGAACACCACGTCGACGACGTGGTTGATGCGCTCCACCTCCATTGGCCGTAGCCGGTCGAACGGCGGACTGGAGAAATCGAACGCCTTCGGCATCGTCGCCGCGCTCCCCGAGGCTGTGCTGCCCTTGATGCCGATTAGCGGCGGCCGAACGTCATTTGACCATGCGACTCGCTGGCCGGGCCCCTGTGACGGCCGTCACAGTCTTTCGTGCCGTCCTGGCCGATGATGCCGCTCAAGCAATCGTGGAAGTGAGCTGACCATGAAGACGCGGCAGACGATCGATTTCGAGCACGAGTGGGCATCGGGGCCTTCGGACCCGTCGGGCGTGGGCATGCTGGCGGCAGCCTGGGCGGTGGCGGGTGGCATGCTGCTGCTGATGCTGTTCGGCTGAGCGCCATGGCGGCGTTGCCGTGCCGCTTCAGGCCGCGAGCGTCGCTCCCGGCTGCGGCAGGGGGTGCTCGTGGAACTTGGACCAAGCCGGGACCTGCGCCACGAACTCCGCCCGCGAGAGCCAGCACAGGTAGATCTGGTCGAGGCTCTCGAGCGGCGGGAAATAGTCGTCGATGACCAGCTCGACGTTGGGATAGCCGTAGGTCTCGCGGGGCACCCGCGTCAGCGCCAGGCTGTGCCGGACGATGCCGGTGTTGAAGGCGCAGGCGAACGACTGGAAGCTCAACGCGCGGCTCAGGTAGGTCAGGTACATGGCGAGGCGTTGGCCGCGCCGCTCGGGATGAACCCAGGTCGAGCCGCTATGGCTGACCCGGCCGCCAATGTGTCGGGACGGCATGCGGACCGGCACCTCCCCGGCATGGCCGATGGCGGCGAAGCCCTGCGCGTACCAGAGCTGCCCGCTCCGCATCAGGTCGACGAAATCCACCACCTCGAAGACACGCTCGGCGCTGCAGCCCACGCCACGGCCGTGGCGGTCGTTCAGCCGCAACCAAAAGTCGTTCAGACCCATCCGGCTGCGGCCGGGATCGAAGGTCGGGTTGGCGAACGTGCCCTGGGCATCGAGAAATCGCTGCAGGCCAGTAAAGTCGGTCTCGACCTCGACGGTCAGCCCGAATCTGTCCAGCTGATGTTGCACGATGGTGACGGTGCGGTCGATGGCGTCGAAATCGGCTTGGGCGAGCAGCACGGATTGGATCTCCCGAGATCGTGGAGCATGGCCGTGCGGGCTTGATATTATTTATGAGGAATTAACGGGTCCACCTGATTGGTTAAGACATACCTAATGATTACTTCAAGCTAACCCTGTCGGCTCGGCCTCGCGGGGTGGCCCGTGCCCATACCGGAGGTTGGCATGCGGTTGCTGCCGCTTTCGCGGATGCTTCACCTACGCTATGCGAAGGCGAGGCGCGCTCCATGGGGTCCATGCAGATGATCAAGCACGATTTCGCCACGCTCGCCGCCACCTGGAGCTTTCCCACCACGGTGCTGTTCGGGGCCGGCACGCTGGCCAAGGCCGGCCGTGCCTGCGAGCAGGCGCGGATCAAGCGGCCGCTTGTCGTCACCGATGCTCCTCTGGCGAAGCTGCCGGTCACCGAGGTCCTGCTCGAGGGGCTGCGCGACCGCGGGCTCGAGCCCGGCCTGTTCACCGACGTGCGCTCCAATCCGGTCGCCGCCAACGTCGAGGCCGGGGTCGCGGCGTTCCATGCGCGCAGTCACGACGGCGTCGTGGCGCTGGGCGGCGGCAGTGCCCTGGATTGCGGCAAGGTCATTGCCTTCATGGCCGGGCAGAGCCGGCCATTGTGGGACTTCGAGGACATCGGCGACTGGTGGCAGCGGGCCCGCCCCGAAGGCATCGCCCCGGTGGTAGCCATCCCGACCACCGCCGGCACCGGCAGCGAGGTCGGCCGCGCCGGCGTCATCACCGACGAGACGACCCACACCAAGAAGATCATCTTTCATCCCGGCATGATGCCCAAGACCGCCATCCTCGATCCCGAGGTCACGGTGAGCCTGCCACCGACGCTCACCGCCGCCACCGGCATGGACGCGCTGGCACATTGCCTGGAGGCCTATTGCGCGCCGTCTTGGCATCCCATGGCCGAGGGCATCGCGGTCGAGGGCATGCGCCTGGTCAAGGAAGCGCTGCCGCGTGCCTTCGCCGACGGCAAGGACATCGAGGCGCGCTCCATGATGCTGGCCGCATCCTCCATGGGCGCGGTGGCCTTCCAGAAGGGCCTGGGAGCCATCCACAGCCTCTCGCACCCGATCGGGGCGGTGTACGACAAGCATCACGGCCTCACCAATGCCGTCGTCATGCCCTACGTGCTCGTGTTCAACCGCCACATGATCGAGGACAAGATCGAGCGCGCGGCGGCATGGCTCGGCATCGAGGGCGGCTTCGACGGCTTTCTCCGCTGGATCCTGGCACTGCGCGCCGAGCTGGGCGTGCCGCACACCCTGCAGGCGCTGGGCGTGCCGACCGATCGGTTCGACGATCTGGCCGCCATGGCGGTGGTCGATCCGACCGCCGGCGGCAATCCCGAGCCGCTCGACCTCGCCGCCGCCAACCGGCTTCTGGCCGAGGCCTATTCGGGCGTCGGAATCTAGACGCAGCCGCACCGGTTCGCGAAAGGCTCCTGCCGACCCATGCATGAGAAGATGCTGGTCGATTCCTTGTGGGTGCTGCTCACGAGGCTGGTGATGCGCGCGGCCAATTTCGCCGTGTTTCTCGTCCTCGCGCGTACGCTCAGCGTCAGCGAGTTCGGCTTCTACGGTTACGTGATGTCGACCGCGCTGGTCCTTGCCATCGCCTTCGATCTGGGCCTGCGCCAGTCCGGCGCCTGGCTCATCGGCCAGGAGCCGGACGCTCAGGAGGCGGTCGCCACCCATCTGATGGCGCTGTGGCTGCTTCTCGGCAGCGTCGGCGTCCTGGTCTGCTGGCTGATGCTCGAGGCCGGCGGCTATGTCGCGGGCTACGGCGCGCTGGCACTGATCGCGGCCCTCAACGTCGCGCCGATGCTCTGTCTGCGTACGGGCCAGGGAATCTTTCTGGGCCTCGGCGACCTTTCGAGCCTGAACCGGTCTGAACTGATCTCCCGCGCGGTGATGCTGGGCGGCACGCTGGCCCTGTGGGCGGCAGCCCTTCTCGATGTCGGCTCCGCGATTTGGGTACTGCTCGTGGCCCATGTCGCGGCGGCGGCGTATCTGCTGCTGCAGGTACGGCAGACAATTCGGCCAAGCCTGCTGTTCCAGCGCGCCCTGGTAGCCCGGATGCTGCGCTACGGCGGCGAGCTGTGGGTCGCCATGCTGCTCCTGATCCTGCTCGGCCGGATCGGCTTCTGGGTCGTCAACTGGCAGCTCGGCGAGGAGGCGCTGGGCCTCTATTTCGGCTCGCAGCGGCTGGGCGAGATCCTGGTCGAGGTCGCGACGGCAGTCGGGATCGTGATCTTCAGCCATGGCGTGCGGGCCACCGACATCAAAAGCTCGGCCCTGGACGCGATCCGCATCGCCCGCCTGGTCACGGCGCTGATGGCGGTCGTGGCCATGGTCGCGATGGTGCTGGCCCGCCCGCTGCTGGCGCTGAGCCTCGGCCCGGACTATGCAGCAGCGCCGCACGCCTTTCAGCAGGTGATGCTGGGAGCGCTGGCAGTCGGGATCGTGATCTTCAGCCATGGCGTGCGGGCCA
>JAPJRA010000078.1 GCA_030824835.1 Geminicoccaceae bacterium
GCAGCGCCAAGCGCACGGCCTTGATGCCGACGCTGTACCTCTACGGTCAGTATCTACGCCTGCTGCAGACGGAGACGCTCAGCCGCGCCGAACAGTGCCGGTGCATTGCGGTGCTGGGGCGGTGGTGGTTCAGCAACTGGAATGCCGTGCGGGTCGGTACCGACGCGCTGAGCATCGCGGTGCCCGGGATTGTCGGTCATGCCGAGCGGGTCAAGAACCGCATGTTCGGCCCGGCGCCAGGGCATTTCGTGCGCTGAGCGGTAGCTTCCCGCTCAGCAGGGCGCTGCACCGCCCAGATCGATGACGAGCTTCGGGGCATGGAAAGCCTCGGCAAACCGTGTCGGGCTGCCGCTCTCGAGGCCCCGAAGGCGGGCGAGGCCGCGGAACGTGTCGCGGTCGAACCAGTGCTTGGTGGCCTGGCTTGGGAAATGCTCGTGCAGCAGAGCCACCTTGCGCTCGATCGACGCCTCGGAGACTGGCAGGTAGACGGATGGGCGGCCGAGATCGCCGTCCCATTTAGGAATTTCGTATTCCAGGATCAGGTGATCGCGAAACGTGTTCCAGGTCAGGGCGCAAACCTCGCGGTGATCCTGATGCCGATCGTCTCTGGTATGGGTCAGGATCAGGTCGGGGCGTGGTAACCCCTGCAGCGTCTCGAACCATTCCTTGATGATCGAACCCTGCCAGGGAAAGTGCGCATTGCGAAAGTCCTGAATATCGACGGTGACGTCCGCCGCACCGGCCAGAAAGGCCCCGGCACTGGCGCGGGCTTCCTTGACCCGCTCCGGCGTGGCGGAGAGCACGCACCATACGACCTCGAGGCGGACGCCGCGGGCCAGCAGGTCGAGGACGGTGCCGCCGCAGCCGATCTCGATATCGTCGGCGTGAGCGCCCAAGCACAAGAGTCGCAACCGCCCGCCGGGGGCGAAGGTGAGGGGCCTCATTGCGGCTGATGCTCCTTGGTCCAGGGCAGCCACGGCGTCTTCCCCTTCTCGAGCATGTCCTCGAGCAGTTGCTTGTCCTTCAATGTGTCCATCGAGGCCCAGAAGCCACGGTGACGGTAGGAGACAAGCTCACCGGCATCGATCAGCCGCTGGAACGGTGCCACCACCAGTTCCTCGCCCGGTCGCATATAGTCGAAGATCCGCGGGCGGAAGATGAAGTAGCCGCCGTTGATCCAAGTCTCCGAATCATGGCTGGTGCGGAATGCCTGCACGCGACCGTTCTCGGCAAAATCGACCAAATGGTAACTGAAGTTGGGCCGGATCGCCATGAAGCAGGCGGTCTTGCCGCTGGCGCGGAAGAATTCGATCATCTCGGGCAGCGGCGCGTCGCTGAGACCGTCGCTGTAGTTGGCAAGGAACATCTCCTCACCTTCCACCTGATCGCGTACCGCCAGCAACCGCTCGCCGATGTTGCGCCACACCCCGGTGTCGATCAGCGTCGCACGCCAATCGTCTCGGGTGGCGCCCAGCATCTTCACGTTCGCACCATGTTCCGAGATGGTGAAATCCGTATGGATGGCAGGGCGGTAATCCAGGAACCACTGCTTGATGACGTTGGCCTTGTAGCCGAGGCAGAGGACGAAGTCGCGATGCCCGTAATGATGATAGTACTGCATAACATGCCAAAGTATCGGGTCGTGGCCGACCGGTACCATGGGCTTGGGGACATTTTCTGAGTAGTCGCGGATCCGCGTGCCGAGGCCACCACAGAACAGGACTACCTTCATTCAGGAAGCTCCGCTGGATCGATCACCCGGACCTCCGGTATCGGCACGACGAACCGACAGCCCCAGTCGCCGACGTGGCGCATCTGGCGCGTGATCTCTTTGGTCAGGTTCCAAGGCAAGATGAGGAGATAGTCCGGCCTAGCCTCATCCACCCGCTCGACCGGATGGATCGGGATATGCGTGCCCGGCGCGAACCTTCCATGTTTGTAGGGATTGCGGTCGACCAGAAAGTCCAGGAAGTCCGTCCGAATGCCGCAATAGTTCAGCAACGTGTTGCCCTTGCCCGGGGCGCCGTAGCCGACCACGCGCTTGCCGGCATCCTTGGCCTCGATCAGGAATTGCAGCAGACGCCGCTTGGTCCGCTCCGCGCGCGCACCGAAAGCCCGATAAACGGCAAGATCGGCGTACCCGGCCTCCAGCTCGCGATCCCGCAGAGCCGTTACCCTGGCGCTCGGGGCGGGGCCGTCCTGGTCGGCACGACGGAAATAGACGCGCAGCGATCCGCCGTGGGTCTCGAGCTCCTCGACATCGAACAGGACCAAGCCGTTCCCGGCGCCGATCCGCTCGACGGCGATCAGCGAGAAGTAGGAATAGTGCTCATGGTAGAACTGGTCGAACTGGTTGCCCTCGAGCGTGCGCTCGAGATGCGGGAACTCCAGGGTGGCGACGCCCCGAGGCTTCAGCAGGCGCGCGATGCCGCCGACGAAATCGTTGAGGTCCGGAACCTGGGCCAGCACGTTGTTGCCGGCGATGAGATCAGCACTCTGACCAGCGGCGACCATCTCGTCGGCCAGCACCCGGCCGAAGAAGGCGATGCGGGTCGGGACCCCGAGCTCGATCGCCTTGGCGGCGACGTTGGGCGCAGGCTCGATCCCCAGCACCGGCACGCCCATCGGCAGGAAGTGCTGCAGCAGGTAGCCGTCGTTGCTTGCCAGCTCGACCACGAGACTGTCGGCGGTCAGTCCGAGCCGCTCGCGCATGGTCATGCAGTAGCGCCGCGCATGCTCGACCCAACTCGTCGCGTAGGACGAGAAATAGGCGTACTCCCGACCGAAGATCTCTTCGGCGCTGACATACTCGCGCAGCTGCACCAGCCAGCAATGATTGCAGACCAGCACGCGCAGCGGGTGAAACGCCTCGGCTTGGTCCAACTCGCTTGTGGCGAGAAAGCTCTCGCACGGCGGCGACATGCCGAGGTCGACCACCTCGTGCACCAGCGGCGCCGCACAGAAGCGGCAATTCGGGCCATCGGCACGCATAATTCAATCCCACAAGCAGGCCGGGCAGAAACTAGCCACGGCATTGGGCAACGTCAAACCGGGGGGAACCCGTTGGAATTCCACCCCTGGCGATAGAGCAAAACCTCGATCGAGGCACCGGGCGCCGTCGGACATGCGCAATCAAGTACGCCGTCTTGCCATGGCCACTCGACCGGCGGGCGCCGGGCGTCGGCGCCAGTTCCGAACCGTGGTGCCCAAGCCGCTACCGCCATCTGCGGCATCGCCGCAAGACGTGATGCAAGGCATCTCCCGATATGGCTCGCAGTGTGACTGGCCGGCACACTATGCCGGATGGGCCTCGCTCGTCACGCGCAGATCGTGTAGCTGAGCGCGGCACGCTGGTGAGCTTCGGCATCAGACGGCGAGTGTGTCCGTCGGTCTGGAACAGCCACGGTGCCGAGGCGCCACGAGACCTCAAACATTGTACGATATGAAGCTTAGAGTTGAGTGTCCGCCCCACCCCGGCGGATCTGCGAGAAGGGACGTGGAATGAGGAATGCCGCCGACGTGGTGCGTGCCGATCTGGACTACATGCAGGCCGCGCTACGGGAGGAGTGGCCTGCCCTGGCGGGTCGGAAGCTGTTGATCACCGGTGGAGCGGGCTTTCTCGGCTACTATTTCACGCTCGCGGCCGTGCACTTCAACCGCTCCGCGGCCGACGGTGAGCGGATCGACATCACCGTCTACGACAACCTGGTCCGCGGTGCGCCGGCATGGCTGGACGAGCTGCAGGCGACGGGCGAGGTCCGGCTCGAGACCCACGACATGCGGCTGCCGCTGCCCATAGGCTTCGGCCCGTTCGACTACATCATCCACGGCGCCTCGATCGCCTCGCCGACCTATTATCGCGCCCATCCCGTCGAGACGATGGACGTGAACATCAACGGCCTGCGCAACCTGCTCGACTACGCGCTGGCGCAGCAAGGGAGCTCGACCCCGGTTCGCGGGCTACTGTTCCTGTCGAGCAGCGAGATCTACGGCGATCCCGATCCGGCCTCGATCCCGACGCCCGAGACCTATCGCGGTCTGGTGTCCTGCACGGGGCCGCGGGCCTGTTACGACGAGGCCAAGCGCTATGGGGAGACGCTCTGCACCGTGTTCGCCCGGCAGCACGGCGTGCCGGTGCGGATAGCACGCCCGTTCAACAATTACGGGCCTGGGCTCAAGATCACGGACGGCCGCGTGCTGCCTGATTTCGCCCGCGATGTGCTGAACAGGCGTGACATCGTCATGCTGTCCGACGGGACGGCCACGCGGACCTTCTGCTACAGTGCCGATTCCGTTACCGGCTACTATAAGGTGCTGGTCCGGGGGCACGACGGTGAGCCCTACAATATCGGCACCGAGACGCCCGAGATCTCGATGCGTGAGCTGGCCGACCGAGTGGTCGCGGCTGCGGGCCGCCTGTTCGGCTACAAGGGGAAGGTGGTGTCGAAGGCGAGCGTCGACGCGGACTATCTGGTGGACAATCCCAACCGCCGCTGCCCGATCATCACCAAAGCCCGCGAGCACCTCGGCTACGACCCCAAGATCGAGTTCGAGGACGGCTTGGATCGTGCGCTGCTGTGGTACCGTGACAATCAGGACGCGGCACCGGAGCCATGGGCGTCGACCACCTCGTCCGTCGCGGGAGCGGCCGCCTGATGAAGGTCTCCGTCATCGGCACCGGGTATGTGGGGCTGGTCACCGGTGCGTGTCTGGCCGAGAAGGGCCACCGGGTCGTCTGTGTCGACACCGAAGCCGCCAAGGTGGAGGCGATCACGCGCGGCACGGCGCCGTTTCACGAGCCGGGACTCGACCCGCTGCTGGCGCGGCACGTGGGCAAGTTGCTGTTCGCCACCACCGATCTACGGGCCGCGGTCCTCGATTCGGACCTGACGCTGCTGGCGACGGGCACGCCGTTCGATGGCCAGACGATCGATCTCACCTATGTGCGGCAGGCGACGCGGCAGGTCGGGCAGGCCTTGCGCGACAAGGCGGGTTACCATGTCGTCGCGGTGAAGAGCACCGTGGTGCCCGGCACCACCGATACGGTGGTCCGGCCGATCCTGGAGGAAGCCTCCGGCAAGATCGCAGGTCAGGAACTGGGCGTCGGCATGAACCCGGAGTTCCTGTCCGAGGGCTCGGCCATCGAGGACTTCATGGTGCCTGACCGGATCGTAATAGGTGGCATCGACGAGCGCACCCAGGAGGTGCAGCAGGAGCTTTATCGGGACTTCGCCGGCACGCCCGTGGTACGCACGAGCAACGCCACGGCCGAGTTCATAAAGTACAGCTCCAACTCGCTGCTGGCGACGCTGATCTCATTCTCGAACGAGATCGCGAACATGTGCGCCACGGTGCCCGGTGTGGATGCGGCGGACGTGATGCGCGGCGTCCACCTGATGCGCGAGCTGCAGCCGCGAGGTGCCGATGGCGTCCGTGTCGCCGCTGGAATCAACTCGTTCCTCTTCCCGGGCTGCGGTTTCGGCGGCAGCTGCCTGCCGAAGGACGTCAAGGCATTGGCCGCCTGGGGCGGGCAGCGCGGCCAGGAGGCGCGGCTGCTGGATGCGGTGCTGCGGATCAACCAGGACCAGCCCGCACGCATGATCGAGCTGATGGAACGGTCCATGGGCTCGCTGGCCGGAAAGGGAATCGCCGTGCTGGGCCTGGCGTTCAAGCCCGGCACCGACGATGTCCGGGAATCGCCAGCTTTTCCGATCATCGCGGCGCTGACGGCGCGCGGGGCCACCGTCCGGGCATTCGACCCGGTGGCCAGTCGTACCGCCGGCGCGGTGCTCGATGGCCGTCCCGGCGTGACGATCTGCGAGAGTCTCGCGGCGACGCTCGATGCTGCCGCGGCGGCAGTTCTGGTGACGCGATGGGAGGATTTTCGGGCGCTGCCCGAGCTGTTGGCACGGATGACGCCTCGGCCGCTGCTCGTCGACGGGCGGCGGATGCTGGATAAGGCATCCTATGCTCCCTATGCCGGTGTCGGCCTCGGGCTGGGCGAGGGGGGAGCGCTGGGGTGACCGATCCGAGCTGGGCCGGACGACGGGTGCTGATAACCGGCGCCACAGGATTCATCGGAGCCGCTCTGGGACGTCGCCTGACCGAGGCAGGTGCCGAGGTCAGCGGCGTCGCCCGGCGCCAGCCCGAGCGGGCTGTCGAGCTCAAGCTGCACACGGCCGATCTTTCGGATCTCGCGGCCTGCCGGGCGCTGATCGAGCGCGAACAGCCGGACGTCGTGCTCCACACCGCGGGTCATCCCTATGCGGCGCGCGACCTTGGCAGCGTCGTTCCCACCTTTCGAGACAATCTCGAGACGACCGTGAACCTGCTCGTGTCCACCGCGGAGGCCCGGGTGTCGCGCGTGGTCTTGTGCGGCTCGCTGGAGGAGCCGGAGAGCGACGATGTCGCCGCCGCGCTGTCGTCGCCCTATGCGCTCAGCAAGGCGGCGGCCACGAACTATGCCCGGCTGTTCCACGACCTCTATGGTCACCCCGTGGTCGTGGCGCGGCTGTTCATGGTCTATGGGCCCGGCCAGTGGGCGCTGAGCAAGCTGATCCCGAGCACGATTCTGACTCTGCTGCGCGGCGATGCGCCCAAGGTCTCCTCCGGCGATCGGCCGGTCGATTGGGTCTACATTGACGATGTCGTGGACGGGATCCTGGCCTGTGCCCTGACGTCCGGCATCGAGGGGCAGCGGATCGACATCGGCACCGGCGTGCTCACGACGGTGCGGGGTGTGGTGGAGGCGATTGGCAGGCTGATCCCCCTGGGGCCGGCAGCGGCATACGGCACGGTGCCGAACCGGCCGGCCGAGCAGGTGCGCGCGGCACGGATCGATCAAAGCCAGGCCCTCCTGGGCTGGAAGGCGAAGGTCGAGCTGCAGGAAGGGCTGCAGCGCACCGTCGAGTGGTACCGAAGCCAGCCGCAGCCAGCCGGCAGCTGAGGTCACGGCTCCGGATGGCTATGCATCCGGCGTCTTGAAGTCGACCACTAGAAGGCCGTCGATACCGCCGTCGGCTGCCGCTACGAGGAGCGCTCCCAGCTCCTTGTGCTCGGGATCCTCGTGGTAACGCATCCGGGCGGCCTGATCGGCGAAGTCCAGGACGAACCCGTGCCGGTAGCCGCGGTCCAGGCCCTCGAAATTGACGTCCGGGCCGCCACAATAGCTCAAGAAGCCGTCGAGGCGGGCCTGCAGTCTGCGAAAGACCGCATCGATCGCGGCAACATCGCCTGCGGGCAGTTGCGGGCGGAAGCGAATGAGGACGATGTGGCGGATCATGCGGCGTGCTCCAGCTGCGGATCGAAGGCTCGGTTGCCGAGGATCAGGTCGCTGGCCTTCTCGCCGATCATGATCGTAGGGGCGTTGGTGTTCGACGACGGCACGCGCGGCATGATCGAGGAATCGCATACCCGCAGCCCGTCGAGGCCGCGTACCCGCAGGTCGGGGTCGACGACAGCCAACGCACCGGACCCCATGGCACAGGCGCCGGTCGGATGATGATCGGTCTTGCAGGTGCGGAAGGCGTAGTCGGCCAGCTGGTCGTCGGTAGTCAGGTCGGGGGCCGGGTTGCGCACAGCCATCAGGAACGGCCGTAGCGCCGGCTGCTGCAGGATATCGCGTGCCATCCGCAGAGCCTGAAGCGACATCCGGCGGTCGTAGGGGTCGGCCCAGTAGTTTGGATCGATCAGGGGGGCCGAGGTCGGGTCGCCGCTTTGCAGCCGGACGGTGCCGCGCGAGCGTGGCTGAAGAAAAGCGGAGTTGAGCGTCAGACCCGGGTTCTGCAGCTTCTCGACTCCTGCCTCGATGCCGGAGCCCAGGCCGAGATGGAACTGCGTGTCCGGCTGCGAGGCCGACCGATTAGCGTACCAGAACCCGCCGGTCTCGAAGAGCGTCGAAGCGACCGGTCCCCGCTTGAACAGGATGTACTGGATCCCTGCCCACAGCGTGCGGTGCAGCTTGACGTAGTTGTCGTAGGTATGATCGCCGCTGCACTCGGCCACGGCATAGAGGTCGAGATGATCCTGGAGATTCGTGCCCACGCCGGGCAGGTCATGGACGACGTTCAGGCCCACCTCACGCAGATGGTCGGCCGGGCCGATGCCCGACAGCAGCAGCAGGCGTGGCGAGCCGATACCGCCCGATGTGACCAGGACCTCGCGCTCGCAGCGCAAGACGGTTGGCGTGCCATCCGTCTCGACGACCTCGACCCCGACGGCACGGCCTGTCTCGACCACGACGCGCGTCACCAGTGCGCCGGTGCGAATCGTCAGGTTCGGCCGATGCCGGATCGGCTTCAGGTAGGCGACGGCGGCCGACGAGCGGCGTGCGTTGCGGACCGTTACCTGGTAGTGGCCGACCCCTTCCTGCTTGGCGCCGTTGAAATCCGGATTATAGGGGATGCCGTATTGCTGCGCAGCCCGCAGGAAGGCCTCGCTGATCGGCAGCGGGTTGATCGGGACCGAGACGCCGAGCGGCCCGCCATTTCCGTGATACTCGCCGGCGAAGCGCTCATTGTCCTCGGCCCGCTTGAAGTAAGGCAGGACGTCGCGGTAGCTCCAGCCGGTGCAGCCCTCCTCCGTGGCCCAGCCGTCATAGTCGGCGGCGTTGCCGCGGGCGTAGACCTGGGCGTTGATCGACGAGCCGCCGCCGATGACCTTGGCCTGGGTGTACCAGAGCACCCGGTCGTTCAGATGCTTCTGCGGCACGGTCGACCAGCCCCAGCTGGCGATGCCCTTGGTCATCTTGGCGAAGCCGGCGGGCATATGGAAGAACGGGTGGCGGTCGGAGCCTCCGGCCTCCAGGAGGAGGACCTTGACGCCGGGGTCGGCGCTCAGCCGGTTGGCCAGCACACAGCCGGCCGGCCCGGCGCCGGTGATGATGTAGTCGTAGGTCACGGGCCCTCTCAGGTCACAGTCGCGGGATGCCGAGCCCGCCATCGACGTCGATCACGCTGCCCGTGGCGAAGGCGAACTCGCCCCGGGCCAGCGTCGCCACCACCCGGGCGACGTCCTCGCGCTCGCCCCAGCGCCGGGCCGGCACCAGGCCGTCGGCGATCTTGCGGTCGTAGGTGTCGGCGACCCTGGCGGTCATATCGGTACGAATGATGCCCGGGCGCACGTCGAACACGGCGATACCCTCGGGCGCCAGGCGGAGGGCCAGCCCCTTGCTCCACATGGCGAGGCCGGCTTTGGAGATGCAGTAGTCGAGGCGCTCGGGCGAAGCGAGCGCTGCGCTGACCGACGTCACGTGGATGATCGAGCGCGACTTGTCGGGTGCCGGATGGGCAAGCATCCAGCGCGCCACTGCCTGCGTCAGGAAGATCGTCCCGCGCAGATTGACGCCCATGACCCGGTCGAAGTTCTCGGGCAGCAGGTCGAGCACGTCGCCACGCGCCACGGCGCCCATGCCGGCATTGTTGACCAGGCAGTCGATCCGGCCGAAGCGGTCGGCGATCTGCGCCACGGTCCCGGGATGCCTGCCGAGATCGGCGAGATCGGAGCGGACGAACGCGGCCTCGGCACCGAGCGCCGACAGGGCGGCCAAGGTCTCGCCCGCCTCGTCGGTGATGTCGGTGATCGCGAGGTCGAACCCGGCAGAAGCCAGGGCTTCGGCAATGGCGCGGCCGATGCCGCGGCACGCCCCGGTGACGACGGCCAGGGGCCGATCAGACACGGGCCATCTCGCGAGGCGCCGATGCCGGTGCTGCAACCAGATGATCGGCCACGCGCAGAGCCTGGGCCGCGATGGTCAGGGCCGGGTTGACGGCGGCGGAGGTCGGCAGGAACGACGCGTCGACCACGAACAGATTGGGGTGCTCGTGCGCACGGCAGAACGTGTCAAGCGCGGAGGTGGCAGGATCGGTGCCAAAGCGGACCGTGCCGCACTGATGCGACGGTGTGCGCCGATCGAACGGCCGAGCGAGCACGATGGGATAGCCGGCGGCGCGAAAGAGCTCGCGCATCCGCGCGACCAGCCGGTCGTGTGCCGTCATGTTCGACCGGCGCCAATCCAGGAC
>JAPJRA010000079.1 GCA_030824835.1 Geminicoccaceae bacterium
AGACGTAGAACGGTGCGAGGTTCGTGTGGATCGCCGCCACGGTGAGGCCCAGCAGGCGCGCGCAGGTGAACCACAGCAGCACCGACAGCCCGATGGCTATCGCTCCGAGCCACAGCAGGATGGCGAGGCTGACCGGGGCCAGGTCGAACCGTGGTGCGGCCAGCCCGAGGAGCAGGGCAGCGGCCAACGCCACCGCGACGATGGCCGCGCCGGCCGCGAAGGTAAGCCCGCTGATCGCAAGGTCGCTCTGCGTCCGCAGACGGGCCATGGCCGCCCGCGAGTACCAGATCCACAAGATCATCGACCCCAGCACCAGCACCTCGCCGCCGCGTGGGCCCGCGGCATGCCGGCCGTCGGGAAGCGCCGCCAGACCACCGCCGACAAGGGCCAGGGCGATGCCCAGGAACACCTGCAGTCGCGGTCGTTTGCCATCCAGCACCCAGCTCATCAGCGCCGAGATCAGCGGCATCGTGGTGCTGACGATCGCCACCGTCACGGCATCCGAGCGGCTCTGCCCGAGGACCAGCAGAAACACGGGCGCCGCGACGCCGACCGCGCCCAACAACAGCACGTCACCCCAGGGCGCCCGCCGGAACTCCCGGCCCCGCCCGGTCAGTGCTGCCAGCGCCGCGAGAAAGGCGGCGGCTATACCGAGGCGCGCGAGGCAGAGGAGAAGCGGATCCCAGCCACGCAGCAGAAACTCGGTGGCAGGAAAGCCGCTGGCCCAAATTGCCGTGCTGAGCATTGCCAGCGCGTTGCCGCGGAGTGCTGGCGCCGTATGGCCTGGGAACATTGTTCGCTGCACTGGCTGGCCCGGCAACATGACCTCCGAGCGCAGGGGCCGAACCGGGACGTTGGGTTGCCGGCATCCAACTCGCGGCTTGCTCAACCGTCGAGCATCGCTGTGGCCGAACGCACGATTCCCTCTAGCATGTGCCGATCGGGGCGGCAGCGGGCGAGAACGCGGATGCCCAGGAGTATGGCCAGAAGGTGCTGAGCGAGAGCCGCGGCCGACTGCGTGCAGGTGATCGTTCCGGCCCGCTGGCCGCCCGAAAGCCCGCTCGGTGCCTGAGCTGTTGAAGAGACTGGCGCCCAGATACCCCCTGTTGGGCCAACGTGCGCATCGAAATCGCCTCGTAGCCGTGCGTCCGGAAGCCCTGCACGGCCGGATCGAGCGCTGCCACTTTGTCGAGCTCCTTTGGTCGACCAAGACCTAAGGCTCCTCGGCGATCGGGACATCGGTATTGCCAATGAAATCCTGTAACCGCATTTTCGAGCGATCGATATAAAATGCATGCCGCAGTCGGAGTGACAACATGCCGGACTGGCGCGAAACTTGGTCTCTTGACGCTGCGACCTGGCTGCCTTGCGAATGAGTCTCGAGCTTGCGTCGATGGAGGCCGGGCTCCCGACGGCGGCGGATGCCCGCGCCCGGCGGTTGGTGCAGGGCTTCGCCTGGGCGGCGCTCACCATTGCCATCTTCTCCGGCTGGTTCGTGGTGACGCGCCTCGGCGTGACCGGTGACCTCGGCGTCCTGGATGTCGTGGCGCTGCGATTCGGCATTGGCACGCTGTGCCTGCTGCCGTTTGTGCTGCGCCGCGGTCACCAGCTACCGCCCGGCTCGTGGAAGGAGGGCCTCATCTTCGCGTCGCTCTGGGGCGTGCCGTTCGTCCTGCTGGTGGCCGTGGGACTTCGCGAGACCTCCGCGGCGCAGGCCTCGTCGACGACACCCACCCTGATGCCGGTGTGGGCCGGATTGATCGCATGGCTGGTCATGGGCGAGGTGCCGGCACGCCTGCGGCTGGCCGGCTATGTCGCCATCATCGCCGGCGTCGTCGCGCTGACGCTCAACGCTGCCCGTTCGTCGAGCCCGCCCTCGGCCCTGGGCCTCTCCTGCCTGATCGTCGCGGCCGCGAGCTGGGCCATCTACACCCTGCGTTTCCGCCGCAGCGGCTTGAATGCCGTGCAGTCGGCAGCCCTGATCTGCGGCTGGTCGGCTGCGGCATTCCTGCCTGTTTACGTGATCTTCGGCCTGTCCCGGTTGGGTCAGGCCTCGATGACCGAGATCGCGATGCAGGCGATCTATCAGGGTGTGCTGATGAGCGGCGTGGCTATCGTGACGTTCAATCGGGCAGTCGGGCTGCTCGGTGCCGGCGCCGCCACCGCGGTGTTCGCTTTCCTGCCGGTGATCACCACGGCGATGGCGGTGCCCTTGTTGGGCGAGACTCCGACACCGGTCGGTGCCGCGGCGGTCCTGGCCATCGCCGGCGGTGTCGTCCTCGCTGCATGGCCGGCATCGAGTCGGCCGACGCCGGTGAACTCCCGGGGCGGCAACAAGCGTGAGACCCATCCGTCACGGGAGTCTTAAGGACCTCCAGCGGTGAGATCGAACCCGGCCTCGCCGCAAAGCTGCGCCACTCGTGCCGTACCCAATCTAAAAAGGAATAACACTGGGAATTGGTCGTCTTGTGTTTGTGAATAAGGCGACACAAGCAGGCTGATCGCCGATCGGGTCGCTGGCCCATCGCCGACCATTCCTGCCGTACCCTGATCTTGAACTGCCCAATGGGGCGGAGTTCGCATGCACGATACTGCCCTACACCGTAGCGCGGCTACGGCGTCGCGCGACCTGCGTTGGGCCAAGGCCCTGTTTGTTCTGTCCGTGGTGCTGACGGCGGCGGCCGCCGCGGAGCTGCTGGCCGCCCTGCTGCACCAGCTGCGGATCGAAGGCTGGTTCGCGGCCGACGAGATCCTTTTCCTGGTGACCTGCGCCGTTCTCCTCTTCGGCAATATCGTGCATCAGCTCGCCCGGCTCGGGCTTGCCCGACGCTTCGCGGCGCCATTGGTCGAGGCCGTCCCGCCGATCGACGCCAACGCGCCGTCGGCAACGATGCCGCTCGTGACCATCCTGGTACCGGCCTACAAGGAGGAGCCCGAGATCGTCCTGCGCACGCTGCTTTCCGCCGCGTGCCAGACCTATGCCCGACGCCGGGTCGTGCTGTTGCTCGATGATCCCCCGAATTCGCCCGATATGGTCGACCGCGAGCGCCTGGATGCCATGCGGGCCATGCCCGAGCGCATTGCGGATCTGCTCGCGCCCGTGCGCGACCTGATTGAGCGCGAGCGGGCGGATTTCATGGCCCGTTGCGATGCTGGGGACCAGAAGGCCGAGATTGCATGCCTGCTCGGCCTCGCGGACGCGATCGACTTCTGGCTGACCGACCTCAGCCGGAGATGGGTGGACGGCGATCACATGGAGCAGTTCTTCGCGCGCGAGGTCGTCCAGCGTTTGGGCCGACAGGTGCGCGAGCAGGTCGGCGACGCGGTGGGCCGCGCACGTGTCGACACCGTGTCCTGGCGCCGGCTGCTCTCCGATTCGTATGGCTGGCTCGAGAGCGTCCTTACCGCCGACGTGGCCGTGTTCGAGCGCAAGCGCTATGCGAACCTGTCGCACGAAGCCAACAAGGCGATGAACCTCAACAGCTATATCGGCTGCCTCGGGCGCCATCTGGCAGAGGAGAGGGTGGGCGATGCGCTGCATCTGGTCGAGACGACGCCCGCGCGCGCCGACCTCGCGACACCGTGGAGCCCCTACCTCCTCACGCTCGATGCGGACAGTGTCCTGCTGCCTGAGTACACGGAGCGCTTGGTCGCGATCATGGAGCAGCCGTGTGCCGCGCGTATCGCGGTGCTGCAGACCCCCTACGCTACCTTCCCAGGTGCCATGGCGCCGGTGGAGCGCATCGCGGGCGCCACGACCGACGTGCAATTGCTCCTGCATCAGGGCTACAGCTATTTCGAGGCCACGTTCTGGGTCGGTGCCAACGCGCTGATACGCCGGGCGGCGCTTGACGACATCGCGGTCACGACCGTGGAACATGGCCATCCCGTCACCCGCTACATTCAGGACCGCACCGTAATCGAGGACACGGAGAGCACGCTGGATCTGGTCGGGCAGGGATGGGGCCTGCACAATCATCCCGAACGGCTCGCCTACAGCGCCACCCCGGCGGATTTCGGCACGCTGATCATCCAGCGTCGGCGCTGGGCCTGTGGCGGGCTGCTCATCCTGCCGAAGCTCCTCCGCCAGGCCATGCGCCGTGCCGAGCGTGGCAGGCTGGCCGGTCTCGCGATCCGGTTCCATTACCTGGCCTCGCTGGCCTATGGCCCGTGCGCCGTGCTGCTGATGCTCCTTTTTCCGTTCGAGGATACGATGGACGGGATGCTGCTGCCTCTGACGGCGCTGCCGTACTTCGTGGCCTATGGCCGTGATCTCGTGGCACTGGGCTATCGCTGGCGTGACCTGTTCAGCGTCTACGCCCTCAACCTGCTGCTCGTGCCGATCCATTTCGCCGGGTCGTTCGCCTCGATCCGACAGGCCCTGACCGGCCGGAAGACGCCGTTCCGGCGGACACCCAAGGTCGCCGGGCGCATCGGCGCGCCACGGCACTTCGTGCTCGTGGCCTGGGCGCTGCCGGCCTTTTGCGGCTTGGGCGCCGTGTTCGATCTTTGGCTCGGGAACATGCTGCAGGGCACGTTCGCGGCGCTGAACGGCATCATGTTCGCCTATGCCGCGCTGGTCTTCGTTGGCGCGCGCGCCTCCCTCGAGGATGTGTTCGGCGCGTCCAACAGGCTTTTGGGTTGGCTCAACCGACGGCTCGATGGCGATGGGAAGAAAGGTATGGCTGCGGTTCCGGCGAGCTGAAGCCGATGTGCCGCCGTGGCCCAGTCTGCTTCGGCCGGTGGCTCGTGCCAGGGCTGCTGCTGGCCCTGACCGTCCTCACGCCTGCCCCCGGCCCGGCCTGGGCGCAGGCGATCCCTCCGCCGGTCTTGCCCGGCGAGGTGAAGCCCTGCGCCCCCGAGCCGTCCAATGTCGAGCAGGCCATCTGGACCAGCTATTATGCCGGCACCGAGGTCTGGGGCTATGTGGATCGTCACAGCGTCGCGCCGGGCCAGGCCTTCGACCTGATGCTGTCGACCAAGCCGTCCGCCGCCACCCGGACCGTGCGGGCCGACGTGCTGCGGGTCGGCCACGAGCCCACAGGTGATCGTGCGCTCGTCTGGCGCAGTCCGCCGGTCACTGTGCGCTGCCAGGAGGTATCCAGCACGGCAGCCGCGATCGGCCCCGGCTGGTCGCCGACGATACCGGCCATCCCGACCGCCGGCTGGCGCTCGGGCTACTATACGATCGACATCGTCCACGAGGGCACGGGGGTGCGCGAGCTCGACGTCGCCTATATCGTCGTGACCGACCCCAGCCGGTCGGGCGATATCCTGGTCAAGCTCGGCACCAATACGTACGAGGCCTACAACGACTGGGGTGGGTCTAGCCTCTACGGCAGTGCCCCTTATGGGTTGCGCGGGCAGATCGTGGCCTTCGACCGGCCCACGGCGCCGTCGTTCGTCGAGTATGACGCCTTTTTCATCGGCTGGATCGAGGCGCTGGCCGAGCGGAACGGCTGGAGCGTCGCCTACGCGACCAACTTCGATCTGCACGCCGATCCCAGGCGCATGGATGACTACCGGCTGGTCATCGTCCCGGGTCATGACGAGTATTGGAGCAAGGAGGAGTTCGACGCGTTCGAGCGGCGCATCTACACGCGCGGGCAGAACACGCTCTTCCTCGGCGGCAATATCGGCTACTGGCAGATCCGCTATGTCGACGTGAACAACGTCCCGGGCAGGCCGAGCTTCGGCCGCCAGATGGTCTGTTACAAGCAACTGGGTGACCCCGTTCGCCGGCGGGTCGGTGAGGGCGAGGCCGACCTGCTCGTCACCGCCCGCTTCCGGGACGGTCTGCGACGGCCGGAGACGGCACTCACGGGCGTCGGCACGCAAGGCTGGTTCCAACCGCGTTCGGATCACAATCCGGCCTATCCGCTCTATGTCGCTCGCACCGATCTACCCTTCTTTGCCGGCACCGGGCTGCAGGCCGGCGATGTCGTGGGCGACGTTGCCGGTTACGAGTGGGACAACATCGATCCCGTGGGCGACGGGGCACGCCTGTGGGATCCTGCGCGGTCGCGGATCGCGAAGCTGGACGGAGCGCGGCTGAGCGTCGTGCTGGAGGGCGCGCCGCGTGACGACGAGGGCCGTGAAGGCCGTGCGCAGTCCGTCTATTTCGTCTCCCCAGCGGGGGCCAAGGTGTTCAGTGCGGGGGCTATTCGCTGGGCCTGGGGATTGGGCAAGCCCGGCTTCACCAACCAGCGCTTCAAGGCGCTCAACGAGAACTTGGTCCGCTACTTTCTCGAACCGACGCGCTGAGCCGCCCGGTCGGGTGTCAGAGCCAGCCCTGCAGCTCGTTCAGGGCCAGCTCCTCCAGCACATCGAGATGGGCCTCGGTGTCGTTGAGACAGGGGATATAGGTGAACCGCTCGCCCCCGGCGTGCATGAACAGCTCGCGGTTCTCGACATTGATCTCCTCGAGGGTCTCCAGGCAGTCCGTGGCGAACGCGGGAGAGATCACCGCCACCTTCTTGATCCCGCGGCCGGGCAGGGTCTCCATGGTCTTGTCGAGATAGGGCTGCAGCCATTCCTCGCTGCCGAAGCGCGACTGGAAGCAGACCATTATCCGGTCCTCCGGCCAGCCAAGCTGCTCGCGCACCAGCCGCGTCGTCTTCTGGCAGTGGCAATGATAGGGATCGCCGCTCAACAGCAGGCGCTTGGGCATGCCGTGATAGGAGAACACGACGAGGTCGGGGTCCCAGTCCAGGCCTGCCAGATGTTGGCGGATGCTGTCGGCTAGGGCAGCGATGAAGCGCGGCTGGTCGTGGTAGGGGCCCATCGTTCGCAGGGCCGGCTGCCAGCGCATGGCCTTGAGCGCATCGAACGCCTTGTCGTAGGCGGTGGCCGTGGTCGGCGCCGCATATTGCGGATAGAGCGCCATCAGCAGCAGCCGATGGCAGCCTGCGGCGACCAGCCGGTCGAGCACGCTCTTGACGCTGGGGTTGCCATAGCGCATCGCCCAATCGACCATCAGCCGCGGTGAGCGTGCCTCGAGCCGCCGGCCCAGCTTCTCCGCCTGGCTGCGGGTCACGGTCTTCAAGGGGCTCTCGTCGCGCTCCTTGTTCCAGATGCTGTCATAGTCCTTGCCCTTGCTCGCCGGCCGCTTGCTCAGGATGACCAGCTGCAGCAGTGGCTGCCAGAGCCAGGTCGGGTAGTCGATGACCCGCTTGTCCGACAGGAACTCGCTCAGATAGCGACGCATCGACCAGTAATCGGTGGCGTCGGGCGTGCCGAGATTGAGCAGCACCACACCCACGCGCTCGGGCCCGATCGGCGGATGATCGGCAGGCAACAGGGAACCCGCAGCCGCCGTAGGGCTATGCTGCCCAGGCACCAACATGTCGGCCTCGGCCATCCTATGCCCCTTGGTTCGTTGCACCGCGCTCCGCAGATAGGTCCCGGCACCGCTAGAGGCAAGCAACGGCTCCGCGTGCGAGCACCGGCGTAGGGCAGGCATCTGTCCAACCGAGTCTGGCCCGATTGCTGCACATCGCGCCTAGGACTACAGTGCCCGCCAAGTATGCAACGGGTAGACCATAGCAGCGTGCGGCGGTCACCCGACTTCAGGAGCAGCCAGATGGCCTTGGCGCCAAATTCCCTGCAGGCGCGGGATATCCTCTACACCGTCCATCCCTACACAAATCTGCGGCAGCATGAGCAGCAGGGACCGTTGGTGATCAGCGGTGGCGATGGCGTCTATGTTATCGACGATGACGGCAATCGCTACATCGAGGGTCTGGCCGGCTTGTGGTGCACCGCGCTCGGCTTCAGCGACAAGCGGCTGGCCGAGGTGGCGCGCCGACAGATGGAGAAGCTGCCCTACACCCAGAGCTTCTCGCATCGCTCCTCCGAGCCGATGATCGAGCTCGCGGAGAAGCTGGCGTCCATCGCGCCGCCGCCGATCACCCGCTCTTACTTCGTCAATTCCGGCTCCGAGGCGATCGACACCGCGATCAAGCTGATCTGGTATTACAACAACGCCCGTGGCCTGCCGGCGAAGAAGAAGATCATCGCGCGCAAGCGCGCCTATCATGGCATCACCATCGCCGCCGGGCATCTGACCGCGTCCCTGGCCTACACGTCGAACGGCTTCGACCTGCCGATGATGGACCGCTTCCGTCACGTCACCGCGCCCTCGTTCTACCGTGACGGGCTGCCCGGCGAGACCGAGGCCGAGTTCGTCGAGCGGCTGGCCAAAGAGCTCGAGGACCTGATCCTGGCCGAGGGCCCCGACACCGTGGCGGGCTTCTTCGCCGAGCCGGTGCAGGGTGCCGGCGGGGTCATCGTCCCGCCCGCGGGCTATTTCGCCAAGGTGCAGGCCATCCTGCAAAAATACGACATCGTCTTCGTCGCCGACGAGGTCATCTGCGGCTTCGGGCGGACCGGCAACTGGTGGGGCTGCAACACGTTCGACATCCGCCCCGACCTGGTCACCTGCGCCAAGCAGCTTTCCTCCGCCTACCTGCCGATCGCGGCGCTGCTGATGAGCGACGCGTTCTATCAGGTCCTGGCCGACCAGAGCGCGCAGCTCGGCACCCTGGGCGTCGGCTATACCTACGGCGCCCATCCCGTCGCGGCGGCGGTGGCGGTGGAGACGCTGCGGATCTACGAGAGCGACGGCATCATCGAGCATGTGCGCGAGGTGTCGCCGCACTTCCTCCAGCGCTTGCAGCGGCTGGGCGACCATCCGCTGGTCGGCGAGGCGCGTGGCGTGGGCCTGCTCGCCGGCGTCGAGCTGGTGCGCGACAAGGCGACCAAGGAGCAGTTCGATCCGGCCCTCAAGGTCAACGCCCAGGTGGTGGCCAAATGTCAGGCCCACGGCCTGATCGTGCGGCCGATCCCGGGCGACACGATCGGCATCTGTCCGCCCATGATCATCACCACCTCGGAGATCGACCTGCTCTTCGATCGCCTGGAGGCGGGGCTCAACGACTCGCTGGGCGCCTTGCCGATGGCGGCCTGAGCATGGCCAACGCGCCGCACCCGTGGCTGGTACCGTTGCATCGGCGGGTGCTGGCCCTGGCCCTGGCGGTCGCCTGGCTCGGCTTCGAGGGCTGGATCGAGCCGGGCGGCCTGTGGTTCTGGCTGGCCGCCGGCATCGTCGTCTATGGCGTGTGGGACTTCTTCCTGTCCGGTGCCTACGCCGCCGCTGCGGCGGCGCCACCCGTTGACGGCGACCAGCCATGAGCATCGAGCAGGCGGTCGCGGCCCACTACGGCCAGATCGACGTGCTGGGGCGGATCGAGGCGGCGCTGCAGGCGAGCGGCAAGGATCCGGCCAGGCCCACCGTCGACGACCTCGCGGGCGTGGACGAGTTCCACGCCCGTGGTCGGGAGGCGACGATCGAGCTCGCCGACTGGCTGCCCGCCACGGTCGCCACGGAGGTGCTCGACATCGGCTGTGGGTTGGGTGGGCCGGCGCGCTTCCTCGCGGCCACCCGCGGTCTGCGGATCGTCGGGGTGGACCTCACCCCGGAATATGTCGCCGCTGCGACCGAGCTGACGCGCCGCTGCGGGCTCGCCGACCGGGCACGGTTCCTCACCGCCAACGCGCTCGACCTGCCGTTCGCGGACGGCAGCTTCGCCGCCGCCTACACGCAGCACGTGGCGATGAACATCGCGGACAAGGCCACCCTCTATGCCGAGGCCGCACGCGTGCTGCGCCCGGGGGCCGTGTTCGTCATCTACGACATCCTGCGCGGGCCGGGCGGGGAAGTTCAGTATCCGACGCCGTGGTCGGCGGACGGCTCGACCAGCTTCCTGGTGGACCTGCCCGCGCTGCTCGGCCTGCTGGATCAGGCCGGCTTCGCGGTCGAGGAGCATCGCGACCTGCGCGAGGCCAGTGCTGCCTGGTTCGAGCAGCGGGCCGCCGCGGCTGCGGCCGGCAAGGGCTCACCGGTGACGATCCGCCTGTTGCTCGGCCAGCTGTTCGCACCGGCCTTTGCCAATCTCCTGGCCAATCTGCGCAGCGGTGC
>JAPJRA010000080.1 GCA_030824835.1 Geminicoccaceae bacterium
CGCCCAAGCCGGTGAAGCCGTACTCGGTGATCGGCGTGTCGATGACCCGGTCGGCGCCGAACTCCTCGAGCATGCCCTGGCTGATCTTGTAGGCGCCCTGGTACTCGGCGACCTCCTCGCCCATCAAGAAGACGTCGGGGTCGCGGCGCATCTCCTCGGCCATGGCGTCGCGCAGCGCCTCGCGCACCGTCTGGCGGACCATCTCGGTGCCTTCGGGGATCTCGGCCTCGCGGGCCGGCTTCGCCTGCGGCGCCGGCTTGGCCTCGGGAGCGGGAGCCGGCTTCTCGGCCGCCGGCTCGGGCGCCTTGGCCGCCGGGGGCTGGGCGTCCAAGGCACTCTTGTCCTCGCCTTCGCCCAGCAACATGGCGATCGGGGTATTGACGGCGACGCCCTCCGTGCCGGCCGGGACCAGGATCCTGCCCAGGGTCCCCTCGTCGACCGCCTCGACCTCCATCGTGGCCTTGTCGGTCTCGATCTCGGCCAGGACGTCACCGGAGCGTACCGCGTCGCCTTCCTGCTTGACCCAGCGCGCGAGGTTGCCCTCGGTCATCGTCGGCGACAGGGCCGGCATCAATATCGGTGTGGGCATCACGCTCTCCCTGCAGGTCCGGCAGCCGTTTCTTGATCGTGGCGGAGTTGCTTCACGCTTCGGCCAGGATGTCGGTCCAGAGCTCGCTCGGCTCGGGCTCCGGCGTGTCCTGGGCGAACCGTGCCGCCTCGCCCACGATGTCGCGGATTTCCTTGTCGATCCGCTTGAACTCGTCCTCGCCCGCCAGCGACCGATCCGTGATCACCTTGCGCAAGGCGTCGATCGGGTCGTGCCGCTCGCGCATCTCCTGGACCTCTTCCTTGCTGCGGTACTTGGCCGGGTCCGACATCGAGTGGCCACGGTAGCGATAGGTCATCGCCTCAAGGATGGCCGGACCCTGCCCGCCGCGGATCTGCGCCACCAGCTCCCGCGCCTTGGCGTGCACCGCCACCACGTCCATGCCATCCACCTGATGGCCGGGAATGTCATAGGCCTCGCCGCGATCGCACAGACGCTTGCCGGCGGCGGCCCGCGCCTGGGCCGTGCCCATGGCGTACCGGTTGTTCTCGATCACGTAGAGGATCGGCAGCTTCCACAGCGCCGCCATGTTGAAGCTCTCGTAGACCTGACCCTGGTTCACGGCGCCGTCGCCCATGTAGGCGACGCAGATTCCGCCGTCCTTGCGGTAGCGGTGGGCGAAGGCGAGCCCGGTGCCCAGCGGGATCTGCCCGCCGACGATGCCGTGCCCGCCATAGAAGCCGACCGAGCGGGCGAACATGTGCATCGAGCCGCCCTTGCCGCGCGAGTAGCCGGTGCTGCGGCCCGTCAGCTCCGCCATCACGCGGCGCGGGTCCATGTTGCAGACCAGCATGTGACCGTGATCGCGGTAGCCGGTGATCACGCTGTCGCCGGGCTGGAGCGCGTGCTGGATGCCGACCGCCACTGCTTCCTGGCCGATGTAGAGGTGGCAGAAACCACCGATCAGGCCCATGCCGTAGAGCTGGCCGGCCTTCTCCTCGAAGCGGCGGATCAGCAGCATCTCGCGATAGTAGCCGAGCAGATCCTCGGCACTCGGGCTGTCAACGGATTTGGCCGCCGACTTCGCGGAAGTCTTCGCTGCCATTGAGCTTCGCTCCTCCCTGTATGCGGCGTTACCGCACCGGCCCGACCGATGCCCGGCAGGCATCGCCGACCGCCGAACACCACTGCTTGCTGTCTACACGGTTTCCCGCACGCGCCAAGCCCACCAGGCCGCAAGACCCATGCAGCCTAGCCGGGCGCGGCCTCCGGCCCCGCATCGCGGCGCAAGATGATCACCTCGTTCGGCTTGACGTAGCCCAGCTTGCGCAGCTCCTCCTCCAGCAGGTCGCGATCAATCGAATCGCGCTGGAAGGCCTGCACGTCCCGTTGCAGCCGCTGGCGCTCGGCCTGGATGCCCGCGAGATCTTGGCGAGCGGCCTCGAGATCGCGGCTGGTGTCCAGCCAGGCGAGAAAGCCGTACCGGCCATGCAACGCATGGTAGCCGAAATAGGCCAGGACCGCCGTGACCACGATGGCGAGCCAGCGACCCTTCAGGCTTCCGGTAAGGCTCTCACCCAGCTTTGCGAACATGCCCGGCCTTTCAGCTACCCGCGCGCGAGACCGGACCGCCCGGCATAGATGGCACCGTCACCCAGCATCTGCTCGATCCGCAGCAGCTGATTGTACTTCGCGAGGCGGTCGGAACGCGAGAGCGATCCGGTCTTGATCTGGCCGCAATTGGTTGCGACCGCGAGGTCGGCAATGGTGGAATCCTCGGTCTCGCCCGAGCGATGCGAGATGATCGACGAGTAGCCGGCCGAGGTGGCGAGCTGGATCGCCTCCAGGGTCTCGGTCAGCGTGCCGATCTGGTTGACCTTGATCAGGATCGAGTTGGCGACACCCTCCTCGATGCCCTTGGCCAGGATCGCCGGGTTGGTGACGAACAGGTCGTCGCCCACCAGCTGGACCTCCTCGCCCAGGGCCTCGGTCAGCATCCGCCAGCCTTCCCAGTCCCCCTCGGCCATGCCGTCCTCGACCGACACGATGGGGAACTTCTCGCACAGGCTCTCCAGCCAACGCACCATGCCCTCGGGATCGAGCGTCTTGCCCTCACCCGTCAGATGATACTTGCCGTCCTTGAAGAACTCGCTGGAGGCGACGTCGAGGGCGAGGACGATGTCCTCGCCCATCCTGTAGCCCGCAGCCTCGATCCCCTTCTCGATGAAGGCCAGGGCCTGCTCGCTGTTTACGTTGGGGGCGAAGCCGCCCTCGTCGCCGACGGCGGTGTTGTGGCCCGCGTCCTTCAGCAGCTTCTTCAGCGCGTGAAAGACCTCGGTCCCGGCGCGCAGCGCCTCGCTGAAGCTCTCGGCCCCGACCGGCAGGATCATGAATTCCTGGATGTCGAGCGGGTTGTCGGCGTGCGCGCCGCCGTTGATGATGTTCATCAGCGGTGTCGGCAGCACGCGCGCCCCGACGCCGCCGAGATAGCGGTAAAGCGGCAGTCCGACCGCACCCGAGGCGGCCCGGGCCGATGCCAGGCTCACCGCCAGTATGGCATTGGCACCCAGGCGGGACTTGCTGTCCGTGCCGTCGAGCTCGATCATCGCCTGGTCGAGCGCGGTCTGATCCAGCGCGTCGAAGCCGGTGACGGCGTCGGCAATCTCGCCGTTGATGGCCTCCACCGCCTTGGTGACGCCCTTGCCGAGATAGCGGCCCTTGTCGCCGTCGCGCAGCTCGATCGCCTCGCGCGACCCGGTCGACGCGCCCGAAGGCACGGCAGCCCGCCCGGAGGCGCCGCCCACCAGGATCACATCGGCCTCGACGGTGGGGTTGCCCCGACTGTCCAAGATCTCGCGACCACGGATCGAGATGATCTCGTTCTCGTCCATCAGTTTCCCCCTTGCCTTACGCGATCGTTCAGAGTGCTACAGGTGCCTTGGCCTTGGCCAGCGCATCGAACCGCTGCAGGTCGAGCAGCAGCTCCTCGAGCCGCGCCAGCGGCACCATGTTGGGGCCGTCGCTGGGCGCGCGGTCCGGCTGCTCGTGGGTCTCGATGAAGACGCCGGCCACGCCTACGGCCACGGCCGCACGGGCCAGGATCGGGACGTACTCGCGCTGCCCGCCGCTGGTGCCGCCGAGACCGCCCGGTTGCTGCACCGAGTGGGTGGCGTCGAAGATGACCGGCCAGCCGGTGGCGGCCAGCTGCGGCAGGCCGCGCATGTCCGAGACCAGCGTGTTGTAGCCGAAGCTGGTGCCGCGCTCGCAGACCAGCACCTTCCCGGCGCCGAAGCTCTCCAGCTTGGCGGTGACCTGCTTCATGTCCCAGGGCGCCAGGAACTGGCCCTTCTTGATGTTGATCGCCCGGCCCGTCTCGGCCGCTGCCCGCAGCAGGTCGGTCTGCCGGCAGAGGAAGGCCGGGATCTGCAGCACGTCCACGACCTCGGCCACGGGCTTGCACTGCCAGCTCTCGTGGACGTCGGTCAGCACCGGCAAGCCGGTCGCCTCCTTCACCGCGGCCAGGATCTCAATGCCTCGCTCGAGCCCGAGGCCGCGCGCGCTGGAAGCGCTGGTGCGGTTGGCCTTGTCGAACGAGCTCTTGTAGATCAGCGGCATGCCCAGCCGCTCGGTGAGACGCTTCAGCTCGCCGGCCATCATCAGCGCGTGATCGAGGTTCTCGATGGCGCAGGGGCCGGCGATCAGCGCCAGCGGCAAGCGGTTGGCAATCTCGACCGCGCCGACTTCGACGGTACGCTCAGTCATCACATCAGCCTCGACTGCTCGACGGCCGCCCGGATGAAGGCGGCGAATAGGGGATGCGGCGCGAACGGCCGCGACTTCAGCTCCGGATGGAACTGGACCCCGACAAACCACGGATGCTCGGGCAGCTCGACCATCTCGGGCAGGCGTCCGTCCGGCGACATGCCGGAGAAGACGAGGCCCGCCTCCTCCAGCGTCGAACGGTAGTTGACATTAACCTCGTAGCGGTGCCGGTGGCGCTCGCTGATCCCCTCGGCGCCGCCGTAGATCGAGGACACCAGGCTGCCCGGCGTCAGCACGCACGGATAGGCGCCCAGCCGCATCGTCCCGCCCAGATTGTCGCCGAGCCCGCGCCGCTGCAGGGCTCCCCCCTGCTCCCACTCCGTCATCAGCCCCACTATGGGGTGGGCACAGGCGCCAAACTCGGTCGACGAGGCACCTTCGAGTCCGACCCGGCGCGCCGCCTCGATGCAGGCGAGCTGCATGCCGAAGCAGATGCCCAGGAACGGCAGGAACTTGGCGCGGGCATAGGTCACCGCCGCGATCTTGCCCTCGGACCCACGCTCGCCGAAGCCGCCCGGCACCAGGACCGCGTTCATCCCATGCAGGCGGTCGGACTGGTCCGCGTGGGCGAATTCCTCGGCGTCGATCCAATGCAGCTTGACCCGGACATTGTTGGCGATCCCGCCGTGTACCAGCGCCTCGTTCAGCGACTTGTAGGCGTCGAACAGGCCGGTGTACTTGCCCACCACTGCCACCGACACCTCGCCCTCGGGGCGGTGCAGCCGGGTGACGATCTGCCGCCAAAGCCCGAGATCGGGTGCTGCCTCATTCGGCAGTCCCAGCGCCTCGAGCAGCTGCCGATCCAGGCCCTGCTCATGGTAGCTGACCGGCACCTCGTAGATCGAGGCGCAGTCCAGGGCCGGGATCACCGCGTCGGGGCGGACCGAGCACTGCAGCGCGATCTTGCGTCTGGCGTCGTCGGGAATCGGTCGGTCGGCGCGGCAGAGCAGGATGTCGGGCTGGATGCCGATGGCGCGCAAGGCCGCTACGGAATGCTGGGTCGGCTTGGTCTTGAGCTCCTGCGCCGACGGAATCCACGGCACCAGCGTCACGTGGATGAAGCAGCACTGGCGCTGCTGGCCCTCGAGAGCGAACTGGCGGATCGCCTCGAAGAACGGCAGTCCCTCGATGTCGCCGACCGTGCCGCCGATCTCGCACAAGACGATGTCGGCGTCGTCGGTGTCGTTGCGGATGAATTCCTTGATGGCGTTGGTGACGTGCGGGATCACCTGAACGGTCCCGCCCAGATAGTCGCCGTGCCGCTCGCGGGTCAGCACCGTCCAGTAGATACGCCCGGCGGACACGGTGTCGGAGGACCGCGCCGGCACGCCGGTGAAACGCTCGTAATGGCCGAGGTCGAGGTCGGTCTCCGCACCGTCGTCGGTGACGAACACCTCACCATGCTGGTAGGGCGACATCGTGCCGGGATCGACGTTCAGGTAGGGGTCGAGCTTGCGCAAGCGGACCCGGTAACCGCGCAGCTGCAGCAGCGACCCCAGGGCCGCGGCCGCCAGACCTTTGCCGAGCGACGACACCACGCCGCCGGTGATGAAAACAAACCGTTTCATGTGTCACCCATTTCGGCCGCCGCCGCCTCCCTGGCAGATGCTGCGAGAGGGACGGGGCGGGTGGCCATGAACCGATCGGCCGCTATTGTGCAATCGGCGCCGCGGGCTCGGCCGGCACTGCCGGTGTCGCAGCGGGGGGCGGAGTGGTGGCAGCCGGCGGTGGCGCCGTGTCGAGAATGGAGCCGCCACGCTGGCTGTGCCCGGCCAGGATTGCGAGAATCAGGCTTGTCGCCATGAAGCAGCCGGCAAGGATCGCGGTGGCCCGCGTCAACAGGTTGGCGGTGCCGCGAGTGGTCATCAGTCCACCCATGGTGCCTCCGCCCAGCCCGCTCAGGGCGCCGCCCTCGCTGCGCTGGATCAGGATCACGCCAACCATGGTCGCGGCGATCAGGAGGTGAATGACCAGAACTACGGTAATCATGAGCTAAGAGACAACTCCGTGTCAGGGCGGATTCGGGCAAGGCCAGGCTTAGGCACCGCCGCCTGCCTCATATATTGACCAAAAGGTGGCCGCGTCCAAGCTCGCGCCGCCGACAAGAACGCCGGCAACACCCGGCACCGCCATGATCTCGGCCGCATTGTCCGGCTTCACCGAGCCGCCGTAGAGGATGGCAACGCTGCCACCATCGGGGGCCAGGGCCTCGAGGCGCTGGCGGATAGCCGCGTGGCTGCTGTCGATGTCCGCCATCGTCGGCGTGCGGCCGGTGCCGACAGCCCACACGGGCTCGTAGGCGACGACCAGGTTGTCGGCGGTAGCCCCGGCAGGCCAGCTCTGGGACAGCTGCGCGTCCACCACCTGGAGCGTGCGCCCGGCACTCCATTCTTCCTCGGTCTCGCCGATGCACAGCACGACGGTCAGGCCAACGGCCAGCGCCGCCTCGGCCTTGGCCTTGATCGCCGCACTGGTCTCCCCGAGCCCCTGCCGCCGCTCCGAATGACCGAGGATCACCGAGGTTGCCCCGGCGTCCTTGAGCATCGCTGCACTGATCGAGCCGGTGAAGGCACCCTTGGCCTCGGCGTGACAGTCCTGGCCGCCGACGACGATGCCCGTGCCCGCCAGCTGCGCCGTGATCTCACTCAGGATCGTGAACGGGGGGAAAACACCCAATGTCGCGGTCAGCGCACCGGCACGCTCGGCCAGGCCCGCAGCCAGCTGACGTCCGTCGGCACGCAGGCCATGCATCTTCCAATTGCCGAACACGATCGGCCGCGCAAAACCCATCATCAGATCCGATTTCTTGAAGTCCGGCGGGTCGTAACACACCGTGCCGAGCCTTTCCAGCGTGCCGGCAGGGGCCGGGTGTTGCCGTTTCGGCGCCCAAGCCATATGTAGTCGGCCCGCGCCGAGGCCTGTGAGCATCGTCGTGCAACGCCAACCACAGCGGCCCTGACCCATGCTCGACTCGCTGCGCAAGCACGCCACCGGCTGGGTGGCCAAGGTGCTGTTCGGTTTCCTCGTCCTCAGCTTCGCGATCTGGGGTATCGGCGACATCTTCCGGGGGCCGCACGCCGGCAGCACGGTGGCGGAGGTCGCCGGCACCGACATTCCCGCCCGGGAGGTCAGCAACGAGTTCGACATGCGCCTGCGGCAGATGCAGCAGCAATACGGCGCCGGCATCGACCGTCGTGCGGCCGTCAGCCTGGGCCTGATGAACCAAGCCCTGGAAGCTGCGGTGGCCCGCCGGCTGGTGGACGCGCACGCGCGAGACCTGGGCCTGACCATCGCCGACGCGACGGTGGCAGCGCGGATCCGGCAGAATCCGGCTTTCCAGGGCACCGCCGGGTTCGAGCGCGAGCGCTTCGACCTCTATCTGCGCAGCATCGGGATGACCGAGCCCGACTACATCAACGCGGTCCGGGCCGACCTGGTCCGCAATGCCATCGTCAGCTCCATGACGGGTCCCGCCGGGGTTCCGGACCTGCTCGCGAAGAAGCTGGTCGAGTACCGTACCGAGAGCCGGCGCGGCCAGGTGCTGCTGGTGGAATCGGCCAACATCGAGGTCGAGTCGCCCACGGACGAGGCGCTGACGGCCTATCTTACCGCCAACGCCAAGACCTACGAGGCGCCGGAATACCGCAACGTCACGCTGGTGACCCTGTCGCCCGACGATCTCGTCGGCGAGATCGAGGTCAGCGATGCCGACGTCCGCGCCACTTACGACGCCCGGCTCGCGCAGTACAGCACGCCGGAGCAGCGCAAGCTCGAGCAGCTCCTGGCCAAGGACGAGGCCACGATCAAGCGCGCGGCCGAGCTGGTGGCTTCGGGGCAGGACTTCACCACCGTCGCCGCTTCGATGAAGGCCGATGGTGTCGAGCGGTCCGAGCTGGGGCCACTGACCGAGGGCGACCTGCCGGAAGGACTGAGCCAGGCGGCCTGGGCGCTGGCCGCCAATGGCGTGAGCGCCCCGGTGCAGACCCCCTTCGGCTGGCATCTGCTGCGCGCGACCGAGATCGTGCCCGAGAAGGTGAAGCCGTTCGATTCGGTCAAGGACGAGATCCGGCGCGAGCTGGCGCTCGAGCGTGCCACGAGCCAGCTGCCGGATTTCGCGACCAAGCTCGACGACGAGCTCGCGGCGGGCACGCCGCTCAACACGGCGGCGGAGCAGCTGCGCATCCCGGTGCAGAAGCTCGAGAACATCGACAGCTCCGGGCACACGCCGGCCAACGAGCGCCTGGCGCCCGACCGTCTGACCGCCGACATGCTGACGCCGATCTTCGCCGCGACCGAAGGCGAGACGTCGCTGCTCGAGCAGACCGAGGACGGACATTATTTCATCTATCGCATCGATGCCATCACCCCAGCCCACGAGCGCAGCCTCGACGAGGTGCGTGACCAGGTGACCGCGGCATGGCGCGCGGAGGAGCAGAAGAAGCGCGCCCATGCGCGGGCGGTGGAGGTGCGGGCGGAAGCGACCTCGCCTGCCGTCTTCGACCAGCTCGCCAAGTCCAACGCCGACCTGCGGCTGATCGCTGTGGGCCCGGTGATGCGCTCGGACGACGGCCAGGCACAGGGCTTGGGGGCGCCGGTGATACAGGCCATGTTCGCGACCAAGGCCGGTGAGGTCGCGGCCGATGTGGTCGACCTGCCAACCGGGTCGGCCGTGGTCGCGGTCGACGAGATCATTCCCGCCGTCGCCAACGAGCAGATGGTCAGCGCCACCGCGCAGGCACTGCTCGACTCGATGCGCGGCGAGCTGCTGAGCTCCTACGAGACGGCCTTGCGCGAGAATTACAAGGTGACCGTCAATCAGGCGACGCTGGCGCAACTCATGGAGCAGAACGCGCAATGACCGGCACCCGGGCAGGCTGACATGGACGCGCAACCCGATTTCGAGACGTTCTCGCGGAATTTCGCTGCCGGCACGGCGCAGGTCGTGTCAACGTCGTTGGTGGCCGACCTGGAGACGCCGGTCTCGGCCCTGCTCAAGCTCGCGGATGGCCAGCCCTACAGCTTCCTCCTCGAGAGCGTCACCGGCGGCGCCGTCCGCGGCCGCTACTCGCTCCTGGGCACCAAGCCCGACTTGGTGTGGCGTTGCCGCGGCAATGCGGCCGAGGTGAACCGACGGGCGCGTATCGACCGGCGCTCGTTCGAGCCTTGCCCCGGCGGCGCCATGGACAGCCTGCGGGCACTCATTGCCGAGAGCCGGATCGATCTGCCGGACTTCCTGCCCCTTATGGGCGCCGGCCTGTTCGGCCATATGGCCTACGACATGGTGCGGCTGATCGAGCGGCTGCCCGATGGCAACCCGGACCGGCTGGGCCTGCCAGACGCCGTCTTCCTGCGGCCGACGATCGTCGCCCTGTTCGATCATATCGAGGACCGGATCACCATCGTGACACCGGTCTGGCCGAGTGCGGAGATGTCGGCGCGGCAGGCCTACGATCTCGCCAGCGAGCGGCTGACCGATGCGGTCGGAGCCTTCAATCGCGGGATCAGCCACGAGCCGGTCCGGATGACCAGCCCGCCGCCGGAGCCGGTGGCGAACGTCAGCCGCGAGCAGTATCACGAGATGGTCGAGCGGGCGAAGG
>JAPJRA010000081.1 GCA_030824835.1 Geminicoccaceae bacterium
CGTCACACCTGTCACACCGGGCAATGACGACGGGGGTGGGCCCGCGGGCGCGGGCCCCCGACTGCCAGTTGCCGCGCATATTCGGCGTGATGGATCAGCGGCCCGGCGATGAGGTGCGGGAAGAAAGCGACGAACAGCGGATAGTGGAAAGGGTCGCGGTCGACGGGCGCGCCACGATGCAGGTCGACGAGATAGGCCACCTGCTGCAGCGTGAAGAACGAGATGCCCAGCGGCAACGGTATCGCCACGAGCCAGGCCACCCAGCCGGGATCGCCGCCGATGAGCGATGCTGCAAAGCCGGCATACTTGAATCCGAACAGCAGCCCAAGATTGAGGCTCAGCCCGAGCAGCAGCCAAGAACGGCGTTGACGGGTCGTGGCTGCACCCGCCATGCGCCTCGAGACGCACGCGTTGAGCGCGATCGACCCCACGAGCAGCGGCAGGAACCGCCAGTTCCAGACGGCATAGAACAGGAACGACAGGCCCAGCAGCGCTGCCAGCAGCCAGCGAGGGTCCGGCTGCCGGCGGAGCAGGGCATAGGCCCCGAGCGCCACCGGCAGGAAGCCGAACAGGAAGATATATGAATTGAACAGCATGGCGCAGTGCTTAGGCCGCGGCTTACTCTCGACGGTCAAATGACAAGGTTGTCATTTTGGAGTGCCGGGCGCGTCCGGTGGGACGCAGACGCGGACCGGGACCATTCCACATCCACGGATCCTCACCGTGGTCGAGCGCACCGTTCAGCTCTGGTTCAGGCAGGCGCCACTAGGAACGCCGTCGTTCAACCCGAACCCATTTAGACCGGAGAACTCACCATGCGGAAAGTTGCCTTCGCCCTGACTCTCGCGCTGGGCGCGCTGGCCAACCTGCCGGCGCACGCCGAAGACGAATGCAAGTCGTACCCGAAGGACCAGTGGCTGAGCGAGGCGCAGATCCAGGCCAAGGCCGAGGCGCTGGGCTACAAGGTACGTTCGGTCGGCGAGGACGATGGCTGCCTCGAGGTCAAGGGCATGAACTCGGCCGGCGCCAAGGTCGAGGTCTATTTCGACCCGGTCACGGCCGAGGTCGTCAAGACCAAGGGCGGATGAGCCGATGGTCGCGGGCGAGGCGTCGGTGCGGGTCTGGGACCCGCTCGTACGCCTGTTTCACTGGAGTCTGGTCGCGGCATTCGCGACCGCCTTCCTGAGCGAGGAGGGCGAGCGCCTGCATGAGGTCGCGGGGTACGTCGTCCTGGGGCTGATCGCCTTCCGGCTGGTCTGGGGCCTGATCGGCTCCGACCACGCCCGGTTCAAGGACTTCGTGCCGTCGCCGGCCCGCCTCTGGGCCTATCTGCGCAGCCTCGTGCGCGGCCGGCCGGACCGCTATCTCGGCCACAACCCGGCCGGGGCGGTCATGATCCTCTGCCTGCTCGGCACGGTCTTCATCGCCGCCGGCAGTGGCTGGCTGATGACCACCGACCGGTTCTGGGGCACCAAGTGGGTCGAGGAGCTCCACGAGGCTTCAGCCTGGCTTGCCCTGGCGCTGGTTGGCGTGCACGTCGCCGGCGTCCTCGTCAGCAGCCTCCTGCACCGCGAGAATCTGGTGCGCGCGATGATCACCGGCCGCAAGCCGGCGACCGTCGCCTGATCCGCTCCAGCTCACCCGGGGGCGCGGCAGTCGTGGACCACCACCCGGCCGCGCCCGCCATCCTCGATCTCGTGGTCGCCGAGCTCGAAGCTGGTCAGCCGCATGTCGCGATAGTCCTCGAAGAAGCGGCCGACGCGGCTGCGGATGGCCGCATCGAAGCCCGGGCGGACCACATGCGTGCCGCCGAAGATGCCGGGCTCGACGACCACGCCGTCGCGCATGACCGGACGGCCGCCTTTCAGCAGCAGCAGCGGTTGGGCGAACATCCGCTCGCGATCGGGATGGTCCTCGTAGACCGTGACATCGGCCAGCGCCCCCGGGCCGAGTTGACCGTGACGGTCATGGATGCCCAGAGCCCTCGCCGGCCCCGCCCGGGTGATGATCGCGATCTCTTGGAGACTGTACTCGCGCGCGATCCCGTCCAGCGACGATGCGGCTCGGGCGCCCTTGTGGATCGTCGCCAGCATGTCCTGGCGGAAGCTCCGGTCCATCAGCAGGCGGATCAGGTGCGGGTAGGTCGTGAACGGCGCGCCGTTGGGGTGGTCGGTGGTCAGGAACACCCGCCAGGGGTCGTCGATCAGCAGGAACAGCTCGAGCCCGACGCACCATTGCAGCGCGTTGACGAGGTTGCCGTCCCGATAATGGATCGGCAGCACACCGCACCCCGCCTCGCACTCGATGTCCATGGCCACCCATTTCTTGGGTGACGCGAAGCGCGCGTTGCGCACTTGGCTCATCGTGTCGCCGGACGCGGTCACCGTCTGCCCGAACATCACCTGTCCGATGTCGACCGAGACGTTCGGGCTCCTGTTGACCAGCTCGGCGATGGCAGCAGCGCCGCTGGAGAACTTCTGCCTGCCCTCCTTGCCGTAGGCATGGAACTGCAGGTGGGTGAGGTGGATCGGGCGGCCTTCCATGCCGGCGATGGTCGCCAGCGTCGTGGCGTCGCCACCCGGCACGCCCAGGTTGCAGCCATGGACATGGATTGGGTGGGGCACGCCGAGCCCGGTTAGGGCATCGGCCAGGGTTGTCAGGATCTGCCGGGGCGCGATGCCGTAATAGGGACCTGCTTCGTCCAGGTCGAGCTTGCGGCCATTGAACTTGAACGCGCTGATCCCGCCGGGATTGACGATCTTGACCGCCAGCGATTGCGTCGCGTGCAGCGTCCACGCCACGTAGTCGCGGATCGCATCGGGCCCGGCACCCTCGCTCACCAGCTTGAGGAACAGGTCGTCATTGCCCAGCAGCACATAGGCGCCTTTGTCGAGGAGCGGCACGTCGGCCATCTCCTGGTGCGCCTGCCGGGCGTTGACCGGCAGCATCGCCGGCTCGAACGCCATGGTGTAGCCCATGCGCGCATAGGCGTAGCCGGTTGTGAACGTCGACGGGCTGTAGCGGCCGCTGCCGCTGCGGCAGCCGCATTGCCGGAGCTGGACGTGCTCGCGATGCTCCTCGGGCAGCATCATCCGGGCGATGTTGACCTTGCCGCCGCCTATGTGGCTGTGCAGGTCGATGCCGCCGGGCATGACCACCTTGCCGCCAAGGTCGATGACCTCGTCGGCTCTGCCGTCGGGTGGGGCTTCTACGATCCTGCCGCCGTCGATCCACAGGTCCATGACGCGACCGTCGACGCCGTTGAGCGGGTCGTAGACGGTGCCGCCGGTGAGCTTCGTGATCATGCTGTTCTCCGGCTCACAGATCGGGAAGCTGGGCGGCGATCTGCCGGATGACCTCGGCAGCGCTCGGCAGCCCGATCTGCCGTAATGGGCGCAACGGCAGGCTGACCACGCCGTCCATCCGATAGATGCTGCCGCCGTGATCCAGCCCCGGCGTGCCGACCGGGATGGCGACCTTGACCGGCCGCGTCGGCTGCATGCCGGGGCCGAACAGGGCGATCGTCGGCGCCGACGTCGCCGGCACCTGCTGCTCGCGCAAGGTGGCGAGCCAGAGCATGCAGTCGACGCCGCCGCTGGCCAGGAGGAAGTCCGTGCTCCAGCGAACCGGGTCGTGATCGGGGCCGCCATTGGCAAAGCTGGTGCGCAGCGGCCCGCCGGTCTGCCACGCGCAGACCTGGTTGGTACCGATGATGTTGTCCGGACCTGCCAGAGGCAGCCCGGCACATCGGGTCTTGCCGTTGAGCTCCCGGGTGAGGCCGGCCAGCGACCCCGTCAGCAGCTCGGGGTGCCGGCCGCCGGCGTCGGCGGCCGCCCAGACGATCACGGCGTAGCGCGCCGCGCGCAGCTGGTCGGCCAGGTTCTGGAGCGCTGCCAACTCCAGCCCCGCCACCGGACCGGTAGCAAGTCTGGCTCCCGCCACCAAGGCTCGTAGAGCGCCCACGACTTCGGGCAGGCGTTCGGTGGGGCAGGGCAGGGTCGCAATATCCGCGCTCAGCCCCTCCACCGGCCTCAGACCGTGGCCCAGATAGACCAGACGGCGCGCCAACGGCCCGAACAATGTGTCCCGCGGGGAGAGGCAGCGCTCGACCAGGCGAGGGGCCAGGGCCGCGGCGTCCGTGCCGACGAACAGCACCAGATCGGCGCGATTGCGGATCTCGGCCAAGGTCGCCGTGACCCAGCCGCCGTCCTGCTGCGCCCGCAGGTTCGCCATCAAGCCGCGGGATCCGGTGTGATCGACGATGCCCCCGGTCCGTTCGGCGAGGGCCAGGATCTCCCGCATCCCGGCAGTGTCCGTGCCAAGACCAGCAAACAGCGGCATCCGGCTGACGCTCAGCAAGCTGGCTGCGTGGGCGACCGCCGCATCGAGGGTTGCCTGCTCGCCCCCGACCATGGGTACGGACGCTTCCGCACGACGCCCGAACCCGGCACGGGCGATCGCACAGTCGGGTCCGCTCAGCCGCAGATCACCCTCGTTGGCTTCGACAGTCAGATCGTCACAGGCGAGCGAGCAGAACGGGCAAACCACGTCTGCAGTCGTCAGTCGCGCCTCCATCGGCCGATGCCTCCCCGGCACTGCTTGAGGAACGACCGTAGCGGCAGGCACGAGCCCCGGCAATCCGCCCGCGCGGGTAGGCAGGGGCCCGCGTCTGAGCTGACTAGGTCACGATGCCGGCTTGTCGTGCTTGATGTAAGCAAAGCGCAGATCGTCCTCGGGCGTGCCTTCGAGCGCACCACCAGCCAAGCCCGGTTGCCAGTGCACGACCTCCTCGATCTTCTTGGCCAGCTCGAAATCCTTGTCCGTCAGCCCTTTGTGGTCGTGGCTCATCAGTCTGACCTCGACCCAGGCGTAGGATGCGGTGAGATCCGGATGGTGCCATGCGGCTTCAGCCAGATGGCCCACCGCGTTGATCACCATCAGCGTGCCCTTCCAGCTGTTCGTCCGGTAACGCCGCCGGATCCAGCCGTCCTCGAGGTACCAGTGCGGCAGCTCCGCCGCCAACCGCGCCTTCGCCTCGTCCTCGCCGTAGACCTTGAGCTTCCGCTCGGCCATGACTTGCTCTCCCCTGCACGTTGGCGTGTCGCGTCCATCCAAGAGGTGGTGCTGGAACCGGGCCGTACCAGTCGGAGGAGCCCATCTCCGAATGGAACTGGGCACATCCGGCAGCGCACCCGACGCTGCGATGGCGGGCGAGCGCTCAGCCGCCTAGCCCTGCATTTCGTCTGTTGCTGGTCCTTGATGCGATAGCCATGTAGCTTTTCCGAAGTGGGAATCCGATCTTTACTTCGGACGGCCAGCAGGCGGTCCGCCAACCGTCCGCATTCTTCGGGAACTTCGGCATATGGACATCCGTCAGCTTCGCTATCTCGTCAGCCTCGCCCGTGAGCGGCACTTCGCGCGCGCGGCGGAGGCTTGCGGCGTGGCGCAGCCGACCCTGTCGGCCGGCCTCCGGCATCTGGAGGAGGATCTCGGCGTCATGGTGGTCGAGCGCGGCAATCGCTTCAAGGGACTCACTCCCGAGGGCGAGCGGGTGCTGTCCTGGGCCCAGCGCATCCTTGCCGATTGCGAGGCGCTTGAGCAGGAGCTCGTCGGTACCCGCAAGAGTCTGCGCGGCTGGATCACCATCGGGGTGATCCCCTCGGCCCTGGCGATGGTGGGGCGGCTCACCTCCGCGCTGATGGCGGCCCAGCCCGGCCTCGGCGTCCGTCTGCTGTCGCGCAGCTCCATCGAGATCCAACGCGGGCTCGACGATTTCGAGCTGCATGCCGGCATCACCTATCTCGACAACGAGCCGCTCAGCCATGTCCGCAGCCAGTCGTTGTATCAAGAGCGTTACGTCCTGCTGACGACCAGGGATCCAGGCGAGCCGGCGCCGGCGAGCATCAGCTGGGCTGCGGCAGCGCAGATGCAGCTGTGCCTGCTCGTGACCGAAATGCAGAATCGACGCATTGTGGACGCCGCCTTCGCCACCGCTGGGGCGAAGCCGTCTCCAGTGGTCGAGACCGATTCCATCGCCGCACTCGTCAACCATGTGCGCGAGGGTGGTCTTGCCGCCGTGGCCCCGGATCATCTGGTGACCCGCCTCGGTCTCGACTCCGCCGTGCAGGCGATTCCACTGGAGGCCCCGGTGCTCGTTCATACTGTCGGTTTGGTCGTTGCGGACCGGGTCCCGACACCGCCATTCGTCGCCGCCCTTTGGGCCGCAGCGCAGGCACTCGGGCATGATCGTGCCCCATGATGGCGCGATCCAGTATTGCGATTTGATTTCAGGCTTCTGGCGCTCTTTAACGGCCGACCAGGGAAGCCAGGGAGGCGCATCAGAACATGTCCGCTACGACCCAGTCGCCGCCGGCCCGGCCGCTACATCCGGGTCAGGGCAAGCGCCGTGGACGGGTTACGGCGCGCGGCCGGCAGGTCGAGCCTGCCGCCGGCGATGATATTCGCGCCCTTCTCGGCGACCGCCCCACGCAGCGCGACCTGCTGATCGAGTACCTCCACCTGATTCAGGACCGCTACGGCCACATCTCCGCCCAACACATCGCAGCTTTGGCGCAGGAGATGCGCCTCGCCCAGACCGAGGTCTTCGAGGTCGCCACCTTCTACCACCATTTCGACGTCGTGAAGGAAGGGGAGGCTCCACCGCCGCCGGTCACGGTGCGGGTGTGCGACAGCCTGACCTGCGCGATGTTCGGAGCCGACCGACTGGTGGCCGACCTGCAGGGCACGGTCGATCCTGACAACGTGCGCGTGGTGCGGGCTCCCTGCATGGGTGCCTGCAGCCATGCGCCCGCCACCATGGTCGGCAAACGTCGCATAGAGCCGGCGACTGCCCAAGCGGTGCACGCGGTGCTGGCCGCGCGGGATTACAGCCCGATCCTGCCTGAGCCGATCGGCCTCGATGCTTATCTCGCCCATGGCGGGTACGGACTTTACCGTCGCCTCGCTGGGGTCGATCCCGCGATGATGCATTCCGGCCCCGCGGTCGATCTGTTGGCTGCGCTCAACGATTCCGGCCTGCGCGGTCTCGGCGGCGCCGGCTTTCCGACCGGCCGGAAGTGGGACATCGTCCGCAGCCAGCCGGGACCGCGCTATCTGTGCGTCAATGCCGACGAAGGCGAGCCCGGGACCTTCAAGGACCGCTACTATCTGCGTCGGGACCCGCACCGGTTCCTCGAAGGTGCTCTGATTGCCGCGCATTCGATCGAGGCGGCCAAGGCCTACATCTATTTGCGTGATGAGTACCCGGCGATCCGGGCCGTGCTGCTGCGCGAGATTGCCGCTCTCGAGGCCACGGGCATTGCCCCGCCCGGCCTGCTCGAACTCCGTCGCGGCGCCGGCGCCTATATCTGCGGCGAAGAATCGGCGATGCTGGAGAGCATCGAGGGCAAGCGCGGTCTGCCGCGGCACCGACCACCCTATGTCGCCCAGGTCGGCCTGTTCGGCCGGCCGACCCTGGTGAACAATGTCGAGACCCTGTTCTGGATCCGCGACATCATCGAGAAGGGTGCGGACTGGTTCGCCACGCAGGGTCGGCACGGCGGCAAGGGACTGCGCTCCTACTCGGTCTCCGGGCGCGTGATGGACCCCGGCGTCAAGCTGGCGCCCGCCGGGATCACCGTCCGCGAGCTGATCGACGAGTTCTGCGGTGGCATGGCGCCGGGGCATCGTTTTCGTGCCTACCTGCCGGGCGGCGCGTCGGGCGGCATGTTGCCGGCTTCCATGGCCGATCTGTCCCTTGACTTCGGCAAGCTCGAGCATCTCGGATGCTTCGTCGGCAGCCACGCCGTGGTCATCCTCTCCGACCAGGACGACCTCAAGGCGGCAGCGCTCAATCTGATGCGCTTCTTCGAGGACGAGTCCTGCGGCCAGTGCACCCCCTGCCGTGTCGGCACCGAGAAAGCCGCCAGGCTGATGCGCGAAGCTCGGTGGGATACGGCACTGTTGAGCGAGCTTTCCCGTGCCATGACCGACGCCTCGATCTGCGGCCTTGGCCAGGCCGCGGCCAATCCGGTGAAGAGCCTGCTCAAGTTCTTTCCCGAGGAGTTTGAGGTCCAGCGCCAGGAGCCCGCCCGATGAGCGAGACCATCCGCTTCACCCTGGACGGCCGCGAGGTCGAGGCTGCTCCCGACGAAAGTATCTGGCAGGTCGCCAAGCGCAAAGGCATCGAGCTCCCGCATCTCTGCTGGCTGCCGCAGCCCGGCTACCGGGCCGACGGCAATTGCCGCGCCTGCATGGTCGAGGTCGAGGGCGAGCGGGTGCTCGCCGCCTCCTGCATTAGGAAGCCCGCCGCCGGCATGAAGGTGGCGACGGCCAGCGAGCGCGCCGTGACCGCAAGGCGCATGGTCATGGAGCTCCTCGTGGCCGACCAGCCCGCCCGGGTCGATGCGCACGACCGAGGCAGCCGCCTTTGGGACTGGGCCGACCGGCTGGAGGTCACGGAGAGCCGCTTCCCGGCGCGTCAGCGGCCGAGCGCGGACTGGTCGCATCCGGCCATGGCCGTGCAGCTCGACGCCTGTATCCAGTGCACGCTGTGTGTCCGTGCCTGCCGCGAGGTCCAGGTCAACGACGTGATCGGCATGGCCGGGCGTGGGCATCACGAGCGGATCGTGTTCGACCAGGATGACCCCATGGGCGCCTCCACCTGCGTCGCCTGTGGCGAGTGCGTGCAGGCCTGCCCGACCGGCGCCTTGATGCCGGCGACCATGGTCGATCGGGCCACCGGCCGCGGCGACCTGAACGCCGACCGTGAGGTCGACAGCATCTGCCCGTTCTGCGGCGTCGGTTGCCAGATCACCTACCATATCCGCGACGACAGGATCGCCTACGTGACCGGCCGCGATGGGCCGGCGAATGAGAACCGCTTGTGCGTCAAGGGTCGCTTCGGCTTCGACTACGTGGACAGCCCGCAGCGTCTGACGACGCCGCTGATCCGCAAGGAGGGCGTGGCCAAGGACCCCGCCGACCGGATCGATCCCCGCAATCCCTGGACGCATTTCCGCGAGGCCAGCTGGGAGGAGGCGCTGGACCGTGCGGCTGTCGGCCTGCGCGCCGTGCGCGACCGCGACGGCGGCAATGCGCTGGCAGGCTTCGGCTCGGCCAAGTGCAGCAACGAGGAGGCCTACCTGTTCCAGAAGCTGGTCCGCACCGGCTTCCATACCAACAATGTCGATCACTGCACCCGCCTGTGCCACGCCTCGTCGGTGGCGGCCTTGATGGAGGGCATCGGCACCGGCGCCGTGACGGCGCCGTTCACGGACGCGCTGCACGCGGACGTCGTCGTGATCATCGGCGCCAACCCGACCGAGAACCATCCCGTGGCCGCGACCTACTTCAAGCAGGCGGCCAAGCGCGGCGCCAAGCTGGTGGTGATGGATCCGCGCGGCCAGGCCATGAAGCGCCACGCCACCTGGATGCTGCAGTTCAAGCCGGGCGGCGACGTCGCCATGCTCAATGCGATCATGCACGTGATCGTCGCCGAGGGCCTCTACGATACCCAGTATGTGCAGGCCCACACCGACGGCTTCGAGCGGCTGAAGGCCCACCTCGCCGACTACCCGCCGGAGGCCATGGCGCCGATCTGCGGCATTCCCGCCGACACGCTGCGCGAGGTCGCCCACGCGTTCGCCCGCGCCGAGCGGGCGATGGTGTTCTGGGGCATGGGCGTCTCCCAGCATGTTCACGGCACCGACAACGCACGCTGCCTGATCTCGCTGGTGATGATGTGCGGCCATGTCGGCCGGCCCGGCACCGGCCTGCACCCGCTGCGCGGCCAGAACAACGTCCAGGGCGCCTCGGATGCCGGCCTGATCCCGATGGTCTTCCCCGACTACCATTCGGTCGGCGACACCATCTTCCGCAC
>JAPJRA010000082.1:0-5263 GCA_030824835.1 Geminicoccaceae bacterium
CATGACTTCGGCAATTCCACCCCTGACGATGCGTTCCAAAGCCGGCTGCAACGCCCCGTCATCGCCAATCATATCGCGCAGACCGGCGGGCGATGCCACGAATTTATTTTTTCGCCGCGATGGATAAACGACCGGGGCTGCCGCGTTATGCGCTCGAAGCCGCACCATTGGCGAGCTGGGGAAAACGCATCATGGCACCGATACAGAAAAAGCGCCTTTTGCTGCTCTGTAGCGCAAGTATTCTCGGTCTCCAGCTGGCCGTCATTCCCGTCGACTTGGGTCATCTTAGGCCGACCATGCAAATGGCACAGGCTCAGCAATCCTGCTTTACAGCCGGCACCATGATTTTGATGGCCGACGGCAGCCAGCGAGCGATCGAGACGATCGCCGCCGGTGACCTGGTGATGGGCCGCCGCGGCCGCATCAACGCGGTAAAGGCCTGCGAGCGGACCGTGCTCGGCAGCAGGCGTCTCTACGCATTGAACGGGGGCCGCCAGTTCGTGACCGCCGAGCATCCCTTCCTGACCGTCGAAGGCTGGAAGGCGCTGGATCCCGAGGCGACGCGCCGCGAGAACGCAGCACTCGATGTCGGCGCCCTGCAGATCGGCGATCAGCTCTGTCGCGGCACGGTACGGATCGTTGGCGGCGAGCGCCGCTCGGCGCCGGCCGGCCCGGGTGTCCTGTTCATGCAGGCCACCACGACCCTCGAGGCGCTGGCGGCGGTCCCGGCTGCGCCGGAAACGCCGCTGTTCAACCTGCTGCTCGACGGCGACCACAGCTACGTCGCCGACGGCTGGATCGTGCACAACAAGGACGGTGTCATCGGCGGTACGGTCGGAGCCGGGCCCGCCGATGGTTCGGCAGACCTCGTGCCGTCGGCTAGCGGTCGGAGCGGCGATGCCGCCGCATCATCGGGCGAGCTTTCCGGCAACGACCTGGGTCCGAATGCGACGCATGGCGATGAGCCGCTGACGAACTTCCTCAGTGATCTCGGCATGCGCGACCCGGACGAAGCCGGTCTGCGACCGAAAAGCGGGGCGCTCACCCGGGAACAGGAAGAAGGGTTGATCAGCCGTGGCTGGCTCCCACGCGAATGAGGCCGATCGCTAGTCGATCCGTTCGGGATCGCCGTCGAATTCCGCCGAGCAGAACGGGCCACCCTGGAATTGCTCGGCGACGAGATCGGTAGGCTCCGGATCGTCGGCTAGAATCTCCGACGCAAAAGGCTCCGACTCGTCCTGCGGCCGGTAGCCCAGGCGATACGCGTTGGCATTGTCCCACCAGGTCCGATCGTTCTCCGAGGCGCCGTAGACGGTTTCACAGTGGAGGTCCGGGTGCTCGAGCCCGATACGGACCAGCTGCAGGAAATCCCGCGGGCTCAGCCAGATCGAGAGGCGCCGCCGATCCAGCGGGCGGTCACCGAAATTGCCGATCCGGATATGGAGCACCCGCAGCCCGTGCTTGTCAGCGTAGAGACGCCCGAGGGCCTCGCCGAAGGCCTTGCTGACGCCGTAACGGCTGTCCGGACGCACCGGCACCGTATGATCGATCCGCTGCGCCCGTCGGTAAAAGCCGATCACGTGGTTGGTGGTGGCGAACACGATACGCTTCACACCCTGACGGCGGGCGGCCTCGAAAAGATTGTAACAGCCGATGATGTTCGCCTGCAGCACCGTGTCCCAATCGGCTTCGATCGACTGCCCGCCGAGATGGACGATGCCGTCGACGCCGGCACAGATCGCCTCGCAGGCGGCCATGTCGGCGAGATCGGCGGCCATCACCTCCTCTCCCGCGGCCGGAGCCGCCATGTCGGCGCGGTCGGAAAGCCGGACGATGGGATAGATTCCCCTGATGTCGGCACGGAGCCTCCGGCCGATCGCACCGGCGGCTCCGGTGATCAGAACACGCTGCATGCTTGCGCTCCCATCCCCTGGCGACTTGCCGCAGTATGGCCGCGGTGCATGGTAGTGCAAGGCGCCGGCCTGCTCGCGTCCATGTGCGGAGCGCAATGCTGACCCTTGGGGTTGAGACCCGGAAGAGCAGACCGGGGGCGTGGCCAGGTAAGCCGGCGGTGCGCCCCGACAATCTGGTTCAGCGAGTTGCGCAGACTTGGCGCGCATCCTCGGGATTCCGCGCGACGCGCGGGTTGGGGGCGACCAGCGCTGCCGCCATGGCGAGGAACGTCGGGAGCATCAGGGCAGGCAGCCCAATCTGCCAGGTGAGAAGGGCGCAGGCGACGCCGCGCTGCGAGGTCGGGCCAGCAACGGCTTCCACCACGGCGATCGTGAAGCGCGTGACGGCCGTCGTCAGCACCGCGGTGGTGGGGGCGCCGGGCAGCTCCGCCTGCACGAGGGCGTTCTGGACCGCCATCGCGGCGACGCCGCACATGCCTGCCAGCACCGCCATGGGCGTCCCCGGATCCACCGGAGATCCGAGACGCAGGCCCAGCAGAAAAAAACTGTGCAGCAGAACGACCTGCAGCAGCAGGAGAGCGTCGAGGGCCGTTCCGTCCCCACGGCGAGCGAGGACCAGCCCGAGCAGGCGCGCCAGGGCCAGCGCGACCATGAATACCGGTACGGAGCTGAGTTCGGCGACACTGGCCATGCCGTGAGTCACCACATGGCTGGCCAGCACCAAGATGTTGCCGGTGATATGAGCGGTGAACAGGCCGCCCAGGGACAAGAACCCGATCGCATCCGTGGCCCCTGCCGTAGCGCTCAGAAGCAGAAGGAGGCTCGTCGGCTGGGCAGGTGCCGATTGTCCGGCGGCACCGCTCACCGAATGACCTCTACTGCATCGGGAGCGTGATCGGCGGCTGCCGCACGACCGTTGAAGCGGTCCAGGTAGAGATAGATGACGGGCGTGGTGTAAAGCGTGAGCAGCTGGCTCACCAGGAGACCACCAACGATGGAATAGCCGAGAGGCTGGCGTAGCTCGGACCCGGCCGCCAGAGCCGCGCGAATGGCCGGCACGTCCCGCTCGGGGATGGTGGAGATTGCCGGCAATGGGATGAAACTGGTCGATGACCACGAGCCCAGCCTGAGCGTTCGCGTGGACGATATTGCCGACATCGACCAGGCGAAGGCCGGCCCGCCCGTCGATGGGTGAGGCGATGCGCGTGTAGGAAAGCTGGGTCTCGGCCTCGCTGATCGCGGCCTTGTCCTGCTCGATCTGCGCCTCGAGTTGCACGACCCGGCTGCGCTGGTCGTCGACCGTCTGGGTGCTCACGAAGTCATTCCGGCCGAGTTTGGTCACGCGGCCGAGGATCAGTTGCGCGTTGGCAAGATTGGCGTTGTCCTGGTCGAGCCGCCCTTTGGCCTGATCGAGTACGGCCTGGAAAGTGCGCGGATCGATGACGGCGACGAGATCGCCCTGCTTGATGTCCTGGCTCTCCCGGAACAGCACCTGCTGCAGTTCGCCGTCGACACGGGAGCGAATGGTGACCGTGTTAAACGGCCCCGCCGTGCCGAGATTGTCCAGATGAACGGCCACGTCGCGCCGAATCACCACGGCAATTTCAACAGATATGGTCGGTGAAACCGTCGGTGCCACGGTGGGGCCGGAAGTGACCTGCCACGCACAGCACGGCAGCGCCAAGCGCGATACGAGGGATGGATCCGGTGTGCGACATGCAGCGACGGCTCATGGAATGGAGGACGACGGCGCCTGCCCTGCCATGCGATGCGGCGCCCCGTCTTTCGAGAAACACCTACCACCTTCACCTGTGCAGCACGGGAGAGCCGCATCTGCTTTCGGCCTGCCTGGGCACCGGATCGAGTGCGCGCGGCCATGACCCCGCCCCCTCGTTCAGTTTGGGTTCAGCTGCCTCCTGCTAGTCGGCATTCGCGTAACGGATCCAACCACTGGTCCTAGACGGAGGAGTGTAGCCATACGCCCGCGCCCGCAGGGCTTGCATCTCCACGTTGGCCGTAAGCCTCACGCATTATCTCTGAAGTGCACCCGCGATCGGCAATATAGGTCGGGGTGAATGCGCAGCTATCGATCTGAACGGTAAGACATCACCAACACCAGCCGATAAATTCGGCGTTTCACCAAACATGATCTGGAACCTCTCATGAATATCAACTCACGTGTACTTGCATCCATGCTCGGTCTCGCCGGCAGCGGGTTGGCGATGACTGGAGCGCTGGCAGCCGAGCCGTCGGTGGTGCAGGTCGAGCTCAACAATACCGGCAAGGCCGAGACGATGAAGCTCGACCGGACGAGTGTGCCTGCAGGCAAGGTCCACTTCGTCGTCACCAACGCCTCGTTCGACGACACCCACGAGATGATCATCGTCAAGACCGACCTTACGCCCGCCCAATTCCCCACCAACAAGGATGGCAGCAAGGTTGATGAAAAGAAGTTCAAGGGTGCGAAGGAGGTGAGCGACATCAAGTCGGGCGGCACCGGTACCTTGGACATGAACCTCAAGCCCGGTCATTATGTCATGTTCTGCAACATCAAGAATCATTTCAAGGGCGGTATGTACGCCGAACTCACCGTCACCTCCTGAGACTCACCCCGCGCGCAGTTGCCGTCCGCGCCACCACCATTTGGAGCACCCATGGCCGTTCGCCCCTACATCCTTCCCACCATCGCGGCGGTTTCGCTGTTGGGCGGTGGCGCCGTCGCCGACACTCAGGCCACCGGCAGTGTCGCCTATCGGCAGCATTCGATGACGGCCATGGCCGAGCACATGGCGGCGCTCAAGGTGGCCCTGACCGAACAGCCGCAGCTGATCGTCGAGGTGGGCGCCCATGCGTCGGCCATCGCCGCGACATCGGAGTTCATTCCCGCCATGTTCCCCAAGGATGGCAACCTGGTCGACAGCGCAGCACTGCCCAGCGTCTGGGACCAGCCGGCCGATTTCGCCGCGGCAGCCAAGCGAAACGAGGACCTAGCCCAGAAGCTTACCGACGCCGCCGCGTCGGGCGACCCCAAGATTGCCCTGGCCGCCTTCGCAGCCCTTGGTCGTCAGGGCTGCGGTGGCTGCCACGAGACCTTCCGCAAGGCTCAGGGCTGACAACGCCGAAGATGCGATCGGCGATTGCGGCAACTGCCATGCGGCCGAGGGCGTTCGCCATTGGATCAACCCTACTTGCCTGCGTTCCGCTACACCTCCCACACGCGCATGAGCGACACGATTCTGGTTGATCTGCCGCCGACGGTGTCAAGCCGCCGAACGTCAGCGAGGATCTTCTCACCGGTCCCCGGCATGACGTCGAAGGGCGACGTCGTCGGCGGCGAGATGGCCACGATC
>JAPJRA010000082.1:5273-9857 GCA_030824835.1 Geminicoccaceae bacterium
CAACGGCACCAGCAGGCTGCCGACCTCCGACCTCGACGCTATGGCAGCCTGTATCGAGAGCCTCCCGGCCACGCGCTGACCCGCGCGCTACCCGAGGCCGGAGCAGACCTGCCCTCGGCAGCTGCAACTTATCTGCACCACTGGCGTAAGGAATGTGGCACCCATGCGCCGGGTCGGCTTTATCACCCTATATGCGCTGTGTATGCTTGTACGCAGTGAACCGACTTTGTCCGCCTGCAGGGGTCGCCGCTGCTAGTCTCGTGCCGTCTCTACGACAATGGCGCTCGCGGTGCGCCTCGTTCAGGCATGCGGTTTGCATGGTCACGACAGCATGTGGCCCGCCAAGCCCGGCCCGATGATTTTGGCGGTCTCGATAGGCGATCCTAATATGACTTGCGACGTTGCTGTGAGTGCTGGGCGAGCCGCGATGCCTTGCGATCTGTCGATCATCGTGCCGCTCTACTACGAGGAGGACAATGTCCGCCTCCTCCATGAAGCCATCTGCGCCGCGGTGCGTCCGCTCGGGCTGCGGACGGAGATCGTCTTCGTCGACGACGGCAGCAAGGACCGCACGTTCGAGCGGTGCCTGGAACTGCCGCGGACCGACCCAGCTCTGCGGCTGGTCAAATTCCGCCGCAATGCCGGGCAGACCGCGGCGATGGCGGCCGGAATCGACCATGCTCGCGGCGACGTGCTGATTACCATGGACGGTGACCTGCAGAACGATCCGCAGGATATTCCGCTGTTTTTGGAAAAGATCGCCGAAGGTTACGATCTGGTCGTCGGCTGGCGTCATAACCGCCAGGACCACTGGTCCCGCGTGCTGCCTTCCAAGGTCGCCAACTGGCTGATCGGCAAGGTCACCGGCGTCCCGATCAAGGACAATGGCTGCTCGCTGAAAGCCTACCGAGCCGACCTGATCAAGAACATCCCGCTCTACAACGAGATGCACCGCTTCATTCCCGCCATGGCCTCGCTGGCGGCGCCACGCATCGCGCAGATCAAGGTCCGCCATCATCCCCGCCGCTTCGGCCAGTCGAAGTACGGGTTCTCGCGGATCTACAAGGTGTTCGTGGATCTGGTGACCATTCGCAGCATTCTCTCGTTCAGCCGCCGCCCGGCGACCTGGCTCGGGCTGGTTTCCGGTTTCGCGGCGCTGGCCTCGCTGCTGTGCCTGGCCATGACCCTGTCACTGCTGGTGACCGATCCGCCGGATACCTCGGTGGTGTTCACCAGCATGAGCGTCCTGTTGGGATCGCTCTCGATCTTCAGTATGTTCCTCGCCCTGCTCAGCCATCTGATCTACGGCACGACGGCCACCCGCTTCCGCCCCTTCCTGATGATGTCGGCCAGAGCGCACGAGGCGACTGCCGGCCCAGCCTCGAGTAAGGCCTGATGATGCGTATCGAGTTGATTTCCGTTGTCGTCGCCGTGACGCGGGACGTCGATGATATCGCCGCAGCCTATCGACTCTATCGGCCTGAGCTGACAGGGCTCGGCAAGCCGGTCGAGTTCATCTATGTCCTCGACGGGCCGCTACCGCGAGCGACCCAGGCCCTGCGCGCGCTCAAGGCGGCCGGCGAGCCGATCGAGATCCTATCGTTTGCGACGCCGTTCGGCGAGGCGGCCGCCCTGACGGTGGGCTTCCGCCATGCGGCCGGCGACGTCGTGTTCACCCTGACCCCACAGATCGAGGTGGCGCCCGCCGCCCTGCCGCGGCTGCTCGATGCGCTGGAGAGCAGCGATCTCGTGGTGGCGCGCCGGGTATTCGGCACCAAGCAGGAGACACCGCGGACGGGTAAGCTCGACCGTACCATCAATGCGCTGTTCGGCACCACGATGCAGGACATTCGCTGCGGCGTGCGCGCCATGCGCGCCGAGGTGGCCAAGGAGCTGACGATCTACGGCAACCAGCACCGGTTCCTGCCACTGCTGGCCCAGTCGCAAGGCTTCGCGGTCCGCGAGCTCGACCTGCCTGCCGAACGCCCGTCGGGGCGACCGCTACGCCCGAACAGGCTGGACCTCAGCCTGCTGCTCGACGTGGTGACGATCTACTTCCTGCTGCGTTTCCTGCGCAAGCCGTTCCGCTTCTTCGGCGGCTTCGGCTTCGCCATTTTGGCGGTGGGCGGGCTGTTCACCGCCTATCTGGTGATCGCGCGCCTGTTCTTCGGCGTGCCACTGGTCGACCGGCCGGCGCTGGTGCTGAGCACCTTGATGGTGGTGCTGGGCATCCAGATCATCTCGGTGGGCCTGATCGGCGAGATCGTGGCCTTTACCTACGCCAAGGACGTCAAGGACTATCGCGTCGACCGGGTCGTCGAGCCACCCGCCGATGCCGCGCCCGACGCACCGCCCGTCGCCGCAGCGGCCCTGGCGACTGCGCGCGAGACCTGAACCGGCGACTCGGCATGGTACTGACCCGGGAAATCATTCGCTCCGGCTGGATCCAGCAGCTTGTCGCGAGTTCGGGTTATCCGGGACACATGCTGAGCGAGGATGAGCTGCGCGAGTCCATGGCCCAGGCCATGGCGGCGCATCCACCTGGCGAGGCGCTGCCGCTGTTTGCCTATGGCTCGCTGATCTGGAACCCTGCCTTCATCTATCAGCATCGTGAGGTGGCCAGGGTCCACGGCTACCATCGGCGCTTTTGCCTGTGGACGCATCTCGGCCGCGGCACGCCCGAATGCCCGGGGCTCGTGCTCGGTCTCGATACGGGTGGCTCCTGCAGCGGGCTCGTCTATTGGATTGCACCCGAGGACATCGCCACGGAGCTCGAGATCGTCTGGCGCCGCGAGATGGTCACCGGCGCCTATCGTCCCTGCTGGGTGATGACGCGCACGTCTGCCGGCCCCAGGCGGGCCCTGACCTTTTTGATCAACCACGCGCACGATCGCTATGCCGGCCGGCTCAGCGACGCGGCCATCGTCGCATCGATCGCCTCGGCCACGGGACCGATCGGACCATGCGCGGACTATCTCTTCAACACCACAGCCCACCTCGACCAGCTGGGCATCGCCGACCGGTCCCTGCGGCGCCTCTGCCGCGCCGTCCGTGCCGCCCAGGCCTCGCTGTCGAAGCCGGCCTGAGCGGCAGCCGAGGCCGGCTCAGCGCTCCCGTTGCAGCGCACTCTCGTGCCAGCGCCGCAGCACGAGGTGCTGCAGCAGCGTCAGGGCCAGGAAGATGACGATGCCGGTGAGGCTGATCAGGATCAGGGCCGCGAACATACGCGGGATGTTGAGGCGGTAGCCGGCCTCGAGAATCCGGTAGGCGAGCCCGGAGCCGGTGCCGGCAGTGCCGGCGGCAAACTCGGCAACGATGGCCCCGATCAGCGACAAGCCACCGGCGATGCGCAGGCCTCCGAGGAAATAGGGCATCGCCGCCGGCAGGCGCAGGAGAACCAGCTGCTGCCAGCGCGAGGCGCGATAGAGCTGGAACAGATCGCGGAGATTGTGGTCGGCACTGTTGAGGCCCAGCGTCGTGTTCGACAGGATCGGGAAGAAGGCCACGATCCAGGCGCAGAGCAGCAGGGCCAGGTAGGTATTGTCGACGTAGATCAGAATGAGCGGGGCCACGGCGATGATGGGCGTCACCTGCAAGATCACCGCGAACGGAAACAGCGACAGCTCGATCCAGCGGGACAAGGAGAACAGGACGGCAAGGCCGACGCCGCCGATGATCGCCGCCGCGAGCGCCATGAACGTGATCTTGAGCGTCACCAGCAAGGACGGCCACAGGGTCGGCCAGTCGTTGATCAGGCTGCCCAACACCAGCGCGGGGCCGGGCAGGATATAGGGTGGTATGCCCTGGATGCGGCCGACAGGATCCCAAGCCCCGATCGCCAGCGCCGCCAACGTCAACGGCGCGAGCCACCGGAACCAGCGCTCGAAGGCGATCCCTCCATCCTCGGGCTTGCAGGACCCGTTCTGCTCGATCCCCATCGGTGCCTAATCGCCCATGGCGCGATGCAGCTCGGCCGAGGCGGTGCGGCAGAGCGCGTTGTAGGCCGCCGACGTGCGGAAGGCCTCGTCGCGCGGATAAGGTGCGTCGATGGCGATATCGGCGGTGACTCGGCCCGGGCGCGCCGCCATGACGATGACCCTGTTCGAGAGGTAGACTGACTCGAACACGCTGTGGGTGACGAACACCACGGTCCACCGCTGGCTGTGCCAGAGCCGCAGCAGGTCGTTGTTGAGCTTGAACCTGGTGATTTCGTCCAGGGCGGCGAAGGGCTCGTCCATCAGCAGCAGCCGGGGGCGGGTCACCAGCGCCCGGGCGATCGACACGCGCATCTTCATGCCGCCCGAGAGTTCGCGCGGGTAGGCTCCGGCGAACTCATCCAGGCCGACCATCCCGAGCGCGGCCGCCACGCGCTCCACCGCCGAGCGACGCGAAATTCCCTGCAGCCGTAGCGGTAGCCAGACATTGTCGAAGACGCTGCCCCACGGCAACAAGGTCGGCTCCTGGAACACGAAACCGATATCACCGCTGCCGTCCCTACCAGGCCATTCGATCCGGCCGCGGCTGACGCGGCCGAGGCCAGCGATCAGCCGCAGCGCCGTGCTCTTGCCGCAACCGGACGGACCC
>JAPJRA010000083.1 GCA_030824835.1 Geminicoccaceae bacterium
GCCTTGGGGTGGAGATGGCCGACGATCTCGCCGACCTCGCCGGTGGGCGCGTGGCGGAGCACGATGCCGTCCACCGCGAGTTCGACCACGGCGGCCCCGCCCAGCGCCACCGGGATCCTCGGGTCGTGGTTGCCGGTGACCCAGACCCAGCGCCGTTGCCTGGTCATGCCGCACAGCCGGTCGAACAGGTCGGGCGACAGCTCGCTCGGACCATGGCGATCGTGGAAGCCGTCACCCAGGCTCACCACCGTGTCCGGCCGCAGCCGGGCGATCAATGCTTCCAACCGGGCCAGCGTGGCGTGGCTGTCATAGGGCGGCAGCAGGCTGCCGCGCCGGGCGAAGGCCGCGCCCTTTTCCAGATGCAGATCGGCCACGATCAGCATGGCGTAGCGCGGCCAGAACACGGCGCCGGCCGGGTCGAGCTCGAGGGTCTGGCCTTGGAGTGTCAGCTGCATGGCCGGCAGGATCTAGTCGGCCATTGCCTCGGCGACCAGCTCCGCCACCGCCTCGTCCAGGGATTGGTCGAGTTCCTCGCCGGAGACGAACTCCTTGCCGATGCCGGCGATGATCGAGACCGCGAACGGCGAGATGCGGTCGAGGTGGACGTGGCGGATGCGGCCCTGCACCGAGACCAGCAGGTCCGCCAGCCGTCGGATGTCGGTCAGCCCCATCGCGGCCTCCTGGCGGGCAGCCCGCAGCAGCACGTGATCGGCGTCGTACTTGCGCAGCACGTCGTAGATCAGGTCGGCGCTGAAGGTGACCTGGCGGCCGGTCTTCTCCTGGCCCGGATGCCGGCGCTCGATCAGGCCCGCGACGACCGCGCAATTGCGGAAGGTACGCTTGATCAGCGAGCTTTCGGCCATCCACTCCTCGAGATCGTCGCCCAGGATGTCGACGTCGAACAGCTCGTCGACACGGCCGACCGGCTTGGCCCCCCAGGCGGCGATGCAGTAGTCCGATGCCACAAACCCCTGCGGGCGCAGGCCCCGCCGCGCCATGCGCCGCGTCAGCAGCATCCCCAGGGTCTGGTGCGCGTTGCGGCCAGCGAAGCAATAGGCCACCAGGTATTGGCGGGCGCCGCGGGCGAAGGTCTCGACCAGTAGCTGGTCGGCAGCGGTGAGCTCCGACCGCCGCGCCTGCGCCGCTAGCCACTCGCCCACCTGCGGCGGCAGCCGGTGCCAGGTGCTGGGATCGGCCACCAGCTGCCGCACGCGATCGGCCAGATGCGTGCTCAGCGGCAGCTTGGCGCCGGCATAGGCCGGAATTTTCGGATCGCGGCCGGCCTTCGCCAGCGTGGTCACGACCTCGTTCTGGCGAATGCCCTCGAATGCCAGCAGGCGCCCGGCGAACAGGAACGTATCGCCAGGCGTGAGCATCGAGACGAAATACTCCTCGACCTCCCCAAGCACCTTGCCGCGCCCAATCCGCACCCGCATCACCGGTGCTGCGACGATGGTGCCGATGTTCATCCGGTGCTGGCGGGTGAGCCTGGGATCGCTCAGGCGCCACAGCCCGTCCTCGCCCCGACTGAGCCGGCGGTAGCGCTCGTAGGTCGCCAGCGCATAGCCGCCGGTGGCAACGAAGCTCAGCACCGCATCGAAATCCGCCCGTGCCAGCTCGGCGAAAGGTGCAGCCTGCCGTACCTCCACGTAGAGCGCATCGGCATCGAACGGCCCGCTGCAGGCAATACCCGTGACGTGCTGCGCCAACACGTCGAGTCCGCCCGGGAACAGGGTCCCGCCGTCAAGCGTGTGCTCCGCCAGCGCGTCCTGGGCCGCGATACACTCCAAGACCTCGAAGCGGTTGGCCGGCACGAGCAGAGCACGGCTCGGCTCGTCGAGGCGATGGTTGGCCCGCCCGATGCGCTGCAGCAGCCGAGCCGCCCCCTTGGGTGCGCCCACCTGGACGACCAGGTCGATGTCGCCCCAGTCAATGCCGAGATCGAGCGAGGAGGTGCAGACCACCGCGCGCAGCGTGCCCGCCGCCATGGCGGCCTCGACCTTGCGGCGCTGGTCCACCGCGAGGCTGCCATGATGCAGAGCTATCGGCAGGTTATCCTTGTTGAGCCGCCACAGGGCGCCGAAGATCAGCTCGGCCTGGGCGCGCGTGTTGACGAACACCAGCGTGACCTTGCGCTCGCGAATCATGCGGTACACATCGCGCGTCGCGTAGTTCGCCATGCGGCCAGCCCACGGCATCGATCCCTCGGGCAACAGCAACCCGACCTCGGGCTCGGCCCCGGCATCGCCCTGAACGACCGTCACCTCGTCCGGCCGCGGCGACAGGTAGCGTTGCAGGAGTGTCGGCGTGGCCACGGTCGCAGACAGGCCGACGAAGCGGGCGCGGGGCGCCAGGGACCGCAGGCGGGCCAGTGCCAGACTGAACAAAGCACCGCGCTTGCTTTCGGCCAGCGCATGCAGCTCGTCGAGCACGATGCAGCGCAACTGGCTGAAAAAGCCGGCCGCATCCTCGTAGGAAAGCAGCAGGGCCAAGGATTCCGGCGTGGTCAGCAGCAGGTCCGGCGGGTGCGTGCGCTGCCGCTTGCGGCGATTCTGCGGCGTGTCGCCGGTCCGGGTCTCGATCCGCAGCGGCAGCGCCATCTCCTCGACCGGGCGGGTGAGATTGCGGGCGATGTCGGTGGTGAGAGCCTTCAGCGGCGACACATAGAGCGTGTGCAGGCTGTCGGTGGAACCGGCTTCGTACAGCTCGACCAGGCTCGGCAAGAACCCACCCAACGTCTTACCGCCGCCGGTGGGAGCGATCAGCAACGCGTCGCGACCCTGCCGGCCGAGCTCAAGCATGGTTGCTTGATGCCGGCGCAGCTGCCAGCCGCGGGCAGCGAACCAGTCGGCAAACACGGCGGGCAGGGGCGGCTCGCCGCGCGCCGCTGCTGGGCGTTCGGCGACTGTGGACGGAGGCTGGAGTTTTGCGGCTTTCATGACTGTGATTGCAATCTACGTCGCGCCGTGCCGGCGCACACCCTTTGCGGCGCAGGGGAATCGGCCTAAACACCGGGACCGCCCTGCCTACCCACGAACCTGGACTCTCATGTCGGACGACCGCGAAATCATTGCTGCGAGCAAGGCTTGGCCCATCGTCGAGGCCAAGCGGGTGCTCGAGCGCGTTACCAAGCGGCCGCCGGCCAAGGGCTTCGTGCTGTTCGAGACCGGCTACGGGCCGTCGGGGCTGCCGCATATCGGCACCTTCGCCGAGGTGTTCCGTACCACGCTCGTGCGGCAAGCCTTCGCCCGCCTTTCCGATATGCCGACCCGGCTCTACGCGTTCTCCGACGACATGGACGGGCTGCGCAAGGTGCCGGACAACGTGCCGAACCAGGCGATGGTAGCCGAGCATCTGGGCCGGCCGCTGACCGCAATCCCCGACCCCTTCGGCACGCACGAGAGCTACGGCGCCCACATGAACGCGCGGCTGCAGGCGTTCCTCGACGCGTTCGGTTTCGGCTACAGCTTCAAGAGCGGGACCGACGCTTACCGGAGCGGCGTGTTCAACGACACGCTGCGCCTGGTGCTGGAACGGCACGAGCGGATCCGCGAGGTCGTGCTGCCGACCCTGGGGCCGGAGCGGCGCGCCACCTACAGCCCGATTCTGCCGATCTCGCCGAAGACCGGCCGCGTGTTGCAGGTGCCGATCGTGGAGTGCCGCGTCGACAGTGGCTCCGTGGTCTTTCGCGACGAGGACGGCAGCCTCACCGAGGTGCCGGTGACCGACGGCCACTGCAAGATGCAGTGGAAATGCGACTGGGCACTGCGCTGGGCAGCGCTCGACGTCGACTACGAGATGTCCGGCAAGGACCTGATCGATTCGGTGAAGCTGAGCTCGCAGATCTGCCGCGTGCTGGGCGCGCCGCCGCCCGAGAGCTTCACCTACGAGCTGTTCCTGGACGAGCAGGGTGGCAAGATCAGCAAGTCCAAGGGCAATGGGCTGACGATCGAGGAGTGGCTGCGCTTCGGCACGCGCGAGAGCCTGCAGCTGTTCCTGTACCGCGAGCCCAAGAAGGCCAAGCGGCTACATTTCGACGTCATCCCCAAGCATGTCGACGACTATGAGGGGTTCCTCGAGGCCTTCCCGCGCCAGCTGCCGCAGGAGCAGGTGGGCAATCCGCTCTGGCACATCCATGACGGCGAGCCGCCCGTCGAGGAGCGGCTGCCGCCGGGGCTGACCTTTGGCATGCTGCTGAACCTGGCCAGCGTCTCCAACGCCGAGGATGCGGCTGTGCTGTGGGCGTTCGTGGCACGCTACGCGCCGGGCACCACGCCCGAGACGGCACCACGCCTTGCAGCGTTGATCGCGCACGCGATCGCCTACTACAAGACGTTCGTCCGCCCCACCCGCAGCTACCGCGCACCCACGGAACAGGAGCATGCCGCGTTCCTGGAGCTGCGCCAGTGGCTGGCCGGGCCCGGAGCTGCGGCCGACGCCGAGGCGCTGCAGTACGAGACCTACGAGATCGGCAAGCGCCACGGCTTCGCCAATCTCCGCGACTGGTTCAAGGCCCTCTATGAGGTGCTGCTGGGCCAGAGCGAGGGGCCGCGGTTCGGCACCTTCGCCGCGATCTACGGCGTGGCCGATACCTGCAAGCTGATCGATACGGGCCTCGCCCGAACTGGTGAGGGCGCATGACCGAGCGTGGGCCAAGGGACCGGCGGCAGATGGCGCGCGGCAGCGAGCGTGCGGCACTGGCGCGGCGCAAGCCGGGGCTGGCCAAGCCCGCGGCGGCAGCGGAACCCGTGACGGCCAAGGCCACCCCGTCGTTCAACGCCCGCAAGGTGGCGCTCGACGTGCTGGACCACGTGCTCGGGCCCGAGCATCGGGCGTTTGACGAGACCTTTCAGAGCCACGGCCAGCTGTTGCGGCTGGCCGTCCGTGACCGCGCCTTCGCGCGCCTCCTGGTCACCACCGTGCTGCGCCGCCTCGGTCAGATCGACCACACCGCCCTGCCCCTGCTCCGTTATCGGCCGAAGGAGCTGCGGGTTACCAACATGCTGCGGCTCGGAGCGGCGCAGCTGCTGTTCCTTTCGACGCCGGCCCATGCCGCCGTAGCCGAGACGGTGCGCCTCGCGGCGGCGGGCTTCCGCCGCGAGGTGCCGCTGCTCAATGCCGTGCTGCGGCGGCTCGCGGCCGACGGTCGCCAGCTGCTCGAAGGTCAGGACGCCGCCCGGCTCAACACGCCCAAATGGCTCTGGGACAGCTGGGCTGCGGCCTATGGCGAGGTTCAGGCTCGGGAGATCGCGGAAGCCCATCTGGGCGAGCCGCCGCTCGATCTGTCGATCATGCGCGACGCGGCGCACTGGGCCAGCGAGCTTGGCGCCGAGATCCTGCCGACCGGCACGCTGCGGCGGCGTAGCGGCGGCCTGGTCGAGGCGCTGCCCGGTTTCGACCAGGGGGTCTGGTGGGTCCAGGACGCGGCGGCCGCCCTGCCCGCCCTCATGCTCGGCCCGCTCAAAGGTAGGCGGGTGCTCGACATCGGCGCCGCTCCCGGCGGCAAGACCGCCCAGCTGGCCTCAATGGGCGCCAAGGTCACGGCGCTCGAGCGCTCGCCGCGCCGGGCCGAGTTCCTGGTGCGCAATCTCGGTCGATTGACGCTGGACGCCGAGATTATCGTCGCCGACGCCCTGGAATGGCAGCCGCCTACCCTCTTCGACGCCATCCTGCTCGACGCGCCGTGCACCGCCACCGGTACCGTCCGCCGCCACCCCGACGTGCTCTGGGCGAAGTCGCCGGCTGACGTGCAGCGCTTGGCCGAGGTGCAGGCCCGCATGCTCGAGGCGGCGGTGCGGATGCTCAAGCCCGGCGGCGTGCTGGTCTATGCCGTTTGCTCGTTGCAGCCGGAAGAGGGGCCACAGCGCATCGACGCCCTGCTCGCCGGCGATGCACCGGTCGTGCGCTACCCGATCGAGCGCGCCGAGCTGAAGGGCCTGCCGGTCGATCTCACCCCGCAGGGCGAGATCCGTACCCTGCCCTGCCATCTCGCGCCCTCGGGAGGTCTCGACGGCTTTTTCGTCGCCCGCCTTCGCCGACGCGACACCTGATCGTCTCTGCTGGAATCTACCCGGATGCCTTTTCGCCCTATCCGCCGCGCGCTCCTGTCGGTCCACGACAAGTCCGGCCTCGTCGATCTCGGCCGCCAGCTCACGGCACGCGGCATCGAGCTGCTGTCCACCGGCGGGACCGCCCGCGCGCTACGCGAGGCTGGCATTGCGGTGCGTGACGTCAGCGCCGTGACCGGCGCCCCGGAGATCCTGGACGGCCGCGTCAAGACGCTCCATCCCGGCGTGCATGGCGGCATCCTCGCCCGCCGTGACCGGGCCGACCATATGACGACCCTGGACGAGCGCGGCCTGCCGCCGATCGATCTGGTGGTGGTCAATCTTTACCCGTTCGAGGCGACGCTGGCCTCGGGCGCCGCGTTCGCCGCCTGCATCGAGGAGATCGATGTCGGTGGCCCGGCGATGATCCGCGCCGCGGCCAAGAACTGCGACGGCGTCGCCGTCATTGTCGAGCCCGGCGACTATCCAGCACTGCTGGCCGAGCTCACCGCCAAGGGCGGCACCGACGGCGGCTTCCGGCGCCGGCTCGCGGCTAAGGCCTTCGCCAGGACGGCCGCCTACGATGGGGCGATCTCGACTTGGTTCGCGCGCGAGAACGGCGACGAGTTCCCCGATCGCGTCGTGCTCTCTGGTGCCCGCAAGCAGCTGCTGCGTTACGGCGAGAACCCGCACCAGCGGGCAGCGTTCTATGCCAGCGGGGCCGTCCCGAGCGGACTCGCCGCCGCCGAGCAGCTCCAGGGCAAGGAGCTGTCGTTCAACAACCTGAACGACACAGACACCGCCCTAGCGCTGGCAGCCGAGTTCGACATGCCGGCCGTGGCCATCATCAAGCATGCCAATCCCTGCGGCGTCGCCGTCGGCGAGAGCCTGCTCGACGCCTACCGCGAGGCCCTGGCCTGCGACCCGCTCAGCGCCTTCGGCGGCATCGTCGCCTGCAACCGGCCCCTCGACCAGGCGGCGGCAGCGGAGATGGCCCGAATCTTCACCGAGGTGGTGATCGCCCCAGGCGTCGAGGATGGAGCGCGCGGGGAATTCGCCGCCAAGACCAATCTGCGCCTGCTCAGCATCGACCGGCTGCCCGACCCCGTAACCGTCGGGCATGACATCAAGTGGCTGACCGGCGGGTTCCTGGCCCAAGACCGCGACACCGCCCGACTGGTGCGCAAGCAGCTCAAGATCGTGACCAAGCGCGCACCCACCGACGAGGAGATCGCCGATCTCCTGTTCGCCTGGCAGGTCGTCAAGCACGTCAAGTCCAACGCCATCGTGCTGGCCCGCGACGGCGCCACCGTGGGCATCGGCATGGGGCAGACCAGCCGCGTCGACGCGGTCCATCTGGCGGTCCGACGCGCCGCCGAGCATGCTGGCAGCCGGCCCTGCGTCGTCGCCTCCGATGCATTCTTCCCATTCGCCGATGGCCTATTGGCCGCGATCGAGGCCGGCGCCACCGCGGCGATCCACCCCGGCGGCAGCGTGCGCGACGTCGAGGTAATCGAGGCAGCGGACCGGGCCGGCATCGCCATGGTCCACACCGGCATCCGCCACTTCCGCCATTGAGGCCCGTCATGCGCCCACTTCTCGCCGCGTCCGCACTGGCCCTTCTCGCCGCCTGCTCCACGCCGTCGAAGTACGACAATGCCGAGCTGTCCGGCACGGTCAGCTATCGGCAGAAGATCGTCTATGGCCCGGATGCGACCCTCGTCGTCTATCTCGTCGACGCCTCCGGACCCGATAGCCCGCTCGAGGTCGAGCTGCAGAAGCGCGACAATCCCGAGCCAGGCGCCGAACTGTTCGCCGTCACCACCGTCGAGGGCATGATCCCCTCGCCCACCTCGTTCAGTCTGGCGGTCCCGCTCGACAAGGTGGACCAGAGCCACGACTATAAGCTCAAGGCCGCGATCGTCGACCACGGCCGCCCGGTGATGGCCACCGCCGACCCGCCGCTGGTCCTGACCAAGGGCAGGCCGTTCGAGGCGAATCTGGTGGTGAGCCCTGTCACGGCACCATGAACGACGGAAGCCAGGGGGCTGAGGCATGGCCGCAGACGCGCCGCATTTTCGTGATCCGGAGTTCCTGACCCAGCACATCCGGGACACCATGGCGTTCTACCACCCGCGCTGCATCGACCGCGAGCGCGGCGGGTTCTTCCATTTCTTCCGCGACGACGGCAGCGTCTACGATGCGGATACCCGCCACCTGGTCAGCAGCACCCGCTTTATCTTCAACTATGCCATGGCGGCGCGCCGGTTCGGCAGCGAGGAATATCTGGAAGCGGCCCGACACGGCGTGGCCTTCCTGCGCCGAGCCCACCGCAATCCGTCGACCGGTGGCTACGCTTGGCTGCTCGGCCGCGACCGAATCCTGGACGGCACCAACCACTGCTACGGCTTGGCTTTCGTGGTCCTGGCCTACGCCAAGGCGCTGGAGGCCGGGATCGCTGAAGCCGCCGATCACCTGGAGGAAACCTGGGGACTGCTGGAGCGGCATTTCTGGTCGGAGGCGGACGGGCTCTACCGGGACGAGATCAGCGCCGACTGGCAGACCGTCTCGCCCTATCGCGGCCAGAACGCCAACATGCACAGTTGCGAGGCGATGCTGGCCGCCTTCGAGGCCACGGGCGAGCGGAAATATCTCGACCGCGCCGATCGGCTGGCCCGACGGGTGTCGATCGACCTCGCGGCCCAGGCCGACGGGCGGATTTGGGAGCATTACGACGCGAGCTGGCGGATCAATTGGGACTACAACAAGGACGACCCCAAGCACCTGTTTCGCCCCTGGGGCTTCCAGCCGGGCCACCAGACCGAATGGACGAAGCTCCTGCTCATCCTCGAGCGGCATCGCCCCGCCGAATGGCTGCTGCCGACCGCCCGGCGGCTCTTCGATACGGCGCTCGGGCACGCCTGGGACCCGGAGCATGGCGGCATCTGCTACGGCTTCGCGCTGGACGGATCGATCTGCGACGGCGACAAATATTTCTGGGTCCAGGCGGAGAGCTTCGCCGCGGCAGCGCTGCTGGCGGCGCATACCGGCGACGAACGCTACTGGCAACGGTATGATGGCATCTGGGCCTATTCCTGGAATCATATGATCGACCACGACTACGGTGCATGGTACCGCATCCTGGATCGGCAGAATCGAAAATACGACGACAAGAAGAGCCCGGCCGGTAAGACGGATTACCACACGATGGGCGCTTGCTACGAAGTACTCAACGTCCTGGCGAAATAACGGCGCGATTGGTATAGGGCCGGCGCCAAACAGGTTGCCGGCATGTCGGCGTACGCCTAGTATCGACAATGCCGCCGTCCCGGCGGAGCCGGACCCGACCTGAGAGATCAGCTCGGGGCGGGTGTAAGACGGGTCGCTGATACAATGGCGACAGCGCGGAAACTTGCGGCGGAAGCCGCCGCCACGGTCTACGGCATCTTGCGGACGGCACCTGTCGACGGTGACGCCGCGAAGCTGGAGGCTGTCCTTGCCCACGCCATCACGACGGCGACGAGCGAGCAGGAGCGGAAGTTCCAAAAGCGCGCCGCTAAGCTTGAGACGGCCGGGCGGGAGCGCCTGATCAGGCTACTGCGCTCGTCCCCCGCGGTCGTCTACAGCTTCAAGGCGGCCGGCGATTTCGCGCCAACCTTCGTCAGCGAGAACATCACGCGGCTCTTCGGGTACGCGCCCAGCGATTACATGCAGAACCCGGAATTCTGGCGCCAGCGCGTGCATCCGGCCGATCTTCCCCGCGTCGAGGAGGAGGTGGCCGGGCTGCTGACCAACGGGATC
>JAPJRA010000084.1 GCA_030824835.1 Geminicoccaceae bacterium
TCACGTCGCCCAGCACCCAGCCCGAGCGTCACCCGCTCCGTGCGGTTGCCCTGGTCCACCGCGACGAACTGGCCGGTGAGGACCAGACCCGTCTGCAGGCCCGGAGGCAGCCCGTAGCCGCGCTGCGCCGGCAGCCCCAGATCGCGGATCTCGGCCACGAGCTTGTCGGCCATGGCGTTCGCCGCCTGCCGGCCGACCTGGAGCTCCTGGGCCGTGCGCGCCACGCCGTCGTTGGCACCGAGCGTCTCGTCGATCGTGCCGCTCAGGCCAGGGTCGAGTTGGACCTCACCCCGCGCTACGGCGAAATCCTGGACCACCACGACCTGCGGCCGCGGCAGTTCCGCGCCGCCAGTCTCAAGCTGACTCGAGCTCGACGTGCAGCCTACCAGCAGCATCAGACCAAGTATCCCCGCCAGACTTCTCATTATGTTATGGTCCTCATTGGTGGTGGTGCATCGCCTCTTAGATGGATTCACACCACGGTGCGAGGCCGGTTGTCGAGGCGCAAACGTCGCATCGCTCGGGATGCGTTCATACCGCGGTCGCCGGCTCGCCCACCGACCGGGCCCGCATCGCGGCAAGCGCAGCACCGATGATCAGCGCGGCGCCGGCCAACGTCGCGAGCGACGGGATCTCGCCGAAAAAGACGATGCCCAGGGCGGTCGCCCAGACGAAAGCAGTATACTCGATGGCGCCGAGACGGCTCGCTTCGGCACGCCCATAGGCCCAGGTCAACGCGACATGCCCGGCAGTGCCGAGCAGGCCGATGAGGACGAACCAGAGCAGCGTGGAGCCCGTGAGCGGTGACCATGCCAGCGCGCCGAACGGCACCACGAGGACGGCCGCGAACCCGTTCTGCAGAAGCACGATGGTGGCGATCGGGTCGCGGCCGGCGCGCGCCCTGAGGCTGACCATGGCGATCGCATAGGACGCGGCTGCAGCCATGGCGGCCGCGATGCCCAGCAGCGTACCACTACCCGAGCGTTGCAGCTCGCCCGCGAGCACGACCAGCACCCCCAGGAAGCCGACGCCGATGGCTGCCAGCACGCCGCCGCTCGGCCGCTCGCCCAAGCTCAATCGCGCCAGCAGCGCGATCATGATGGGCGCCGTGAAGGACAGCGCCAGGGTGACCACGAGTGGCAGTACCGAAAGTGCGTAGAAAAACGTCACGGCCGTGAACACCACGGCCAGCGCGCGCAGCAAATGCGCCTGCAACGTCTCCATCGGCGGCAAACGGCGGTCGCCCACGAGGAATAGCGGCAGCGCGAACAGGGTACCGAATGCATAGCGCAGCAGCACGATCTGCCAGGTCCCGACGCTGCCGGAGACTTGCTTGACGGCGGCATCCATCATCGACAGCAGCCCGATCCCGGCGATCGCCATCAACACGGGCCGCGCTTGGCCGGAGGAAAACATGACCCTGATCCAACCGCCGCTTCACGGCATGCTGATAGTGTGGACAAACAGCCAGAGGGTCGAGCTTATAGTCCCCCGTCACCTGTAGGCGACAGCTCCTTTGCGGAACCGTTCCAGAGCACCGGGAACCAATCGGCCCGCAACCGTTGACCCGCCTGCATGCCGTGGCCGGGGTAGGGCGGCGAGGTGCGGCCGGGCCGCTCGGCGTAGCGCGCGTCGTCGCCGACCCATCGCAACGACAGCACCCGCCGCCTGCTCGACGCGGCATTGCCGCGGGCACCGTGCACGGTCCTGAAATCGAACAACACGGCATCACCGGGTTCGAGTGCCCATTCCAGCACTTCGAGATCGGGCTCGCGATCCGGCTCCGGGATGGGTCGGTAATCGCCGGACTCGGCGTAGAAGCTGCTCTGGTCCAGCCACCGCACCGGTAGTACCCACTTGTCCCACCGGTGCGAGCCCGCGATCAGGCGCAAGGTCGCGGTGCCTACTGGCTCGACTGGAATCCAGAAGCTCACGGTCTGGCTGCCGTCGATGAAATAATAGGGGATGTCCTGGTGCCAGGGCGTCTCCTTTTGGGTCCCTGGCTCCTTGACCAGTACGTGATCGTGAAAAAACTGTGCCGTGGTCGAGCGCATGACGGCGGCGGCGATCGCCGCCGCTGGGGATTCCAGCACGATACGGCGGAATTCCGGGATGCGTTCCCAATTGCAGTAATCGTCGAAGAAGCTCCCCGGCTCACCTTCACGCACACTCTCGGCTGCATAGGGCCCAGGCTCGCGCATGTTGCGCTCGATCCCGGCGGCGATGACGTCGATCCACTCCTTGAACACACCCCGGAGACAGACCGCGCCATCCCGCTGGTAGGCGGCAATCGCCTCCGCGCCGATCGTGCTCATTCCCGTTCTCCTCACCGGGAGGGAACGGACCGCTTCCCTCCCATCGCGCGATTACACACGCTGCCGCAGCTTCTGCGCATAGACGTTGATGACCAGCGCCAACAGCAGGATCAGGCCGCGAATCAGGACCTTGAGAAAACTGTCGATGTCGATGTGGTCCAGACCATTGTTGAGCACGCCCAGTACGAACAGCCCGAGGATGGTGTTGCCGATGCCGCCCCGTCCACCGAACAGGCTGGTGCCGCCCACGACCACGGCCGAGATCGAATCCAGCAGATAGTCATCGAACTCATTCTGCTGCGCGCTGCCGAAATAGGCCACCCCCAGCATGCCGGCGATGCCCGAGCAGACAGCCGAGATCACCATCACCGCGGCGATCACCAGCTTCACGTCGACACCGGCATATTCGGCCGCCTCGCGGTTGCCACCGACCATGTACACGTAGCGGCCAAAGCGCGTGTAGGTCAGCACCAGATGGCCTACGAGCAGAAACAGTGCGGCGACAATCACGATCCACGGTACCGGCCCCACCGTCCCTGACCCCAGCGTCTTGATGACCGGGGGCACCGCGTAGGCGATCTGGCCGCGGACCAGCATGGCGCAGATGCCGGCGCCGATCTGCAGCATCGCCAGGGTCATGATGAAGGATGGGATGCCGATCAGGGTGACACCCGCCGCGGTGACCAGGCCCAGCACGGTCGCGGTCAGGAGCGCGCCGATGACGGCGAGCCAACCCGGCAGCGGCAGGTTGGCGATGTTGACGTAGGATTCCTGCAGTGTGAAGAACGCGACCGCGATTCCGGCGACATTGGCCACGGCCGCCACCGACAGGTCGATCTCGGCGGTGAGGATGACGAAGGTGAGCCCGGTGGCGATGATGGCTGTGATCGACACCTGGCGCAGCACGTTGCCCAGATTGTCCAGCGTCGCGAAGGAAGGACTCAGCGCGCAGAACACCACGACCAGGAACACCAGCGTCATGAGTGGCGCGATGTTGGTCAGCCGCGCGGCCAGCCAGCTCCCCCACCCCGCCGGTGCGGCCGGGCCGCGTGACGCCTGTGCTTCCATGGTCCTACCTCATGCCGCGGCGAGCAGGCGGTCCTTGCTCACCATCTCGTCCTTGAACTCACGCGTGATCGAGCCCTTGCGCATCACCAGGATGCGGTCGGCCAGAGCCAGCACCGTCTCGGGCTCGGCCGAGGCCACGATGACCCCGACCCCGTCCTCCTTCAGCCCCCGGACGATCTGCACCACATCCTCCTTGGCGCCGACGTCCATGCCTCGGGTCGGCTCGGCCAGGACCAGGACCCGCGGCATGTGCGTGAGCCAACGGGCCAGCGCTACCTTCTGCTGGTTGCCGCCGGAGAGGGTGCGCAACTCCGGCTCGACCGAGTAGGGCCGGATCCGCAGGCGATCGACATGACCCTGGGCGATCCGCCGTTCCTCGCCTGGATGCAGCAGGAAACGACCGATCCGCTCGAGGATGCTGATCGAGATGTTCTTGTAGACCGGCTCCTCCGCGAACAGCATGCTGCGGCGGCTCTCCGGCACCAATGCCACACCGGCCCGGCGCGCCCTGGCGGTGCTCGTCAGCCGGACGGTCTGGCCGCCGATGCGCACGTCCCCCGCATCTGGCGGCAGCTTGCCCATCAGCGCCTTGGCGAGATCGAGCTGGCCCGAGCCCATGAAGCCGTAGAAGCCAAGCACCTCACCAGGGCGAACCGAAAACGACACGTCGGCGAACGCACCCTTGCGTCCGAGGCCTCGGGCTTCCAACACGGCCGCTCCGGTGGCCGTCGTGGCCAGTGCCACCCGGCCCTCGATCGCCTCCTCCAGCTCCTCATGCCCCTGGCCGATCATCTGCTCGATCAGCCAGTGCTTGTCGACATGTGCAGCCTCGGCCGTGGCGATCCGCCGGCTGTTGCGGAATACCGTCACGCGGTCGGAAACCTCGAGCACGTCCTCGAGGAAATGCGAGATGAAGATGAAGCTGGTGCCCTCGGCCTTGAGGCGGCGCAGCACCGCGAACAGGCGCTGGATCTCCGGCGGTGACAGGGCCGAGGTCGGCTCGTCGAGGATGATGATCCGCGCCCCGCTGAACAGGACGCGCCCCAGTTCGACCAGCTGCTGCAGCCCCAGCGGCAGCCGGCCAGCCTCCGCCGCCGGGTCGAGATCGATCCCGAGGCCTGCCAGATGTTCCTTCGCGGCACGCTGCATCGCCCGCCAGCGTACGATGCCAGCCTGATTCGTGAGCTGGTGGCCGAGAAAAACGTTCTCGGCCACGGTTAACGAGGGCACGATCGACAGCTCCTGATGGACCATGCCGATGCCGGCCGCGAGCGCATCCTTGGCACTGCGGAAATGCACCGGTCGACCGTCGAGGCGCATCTCGCCTTCATAGCTGCCGTGCACACCGGCAATGATCTTCATCAAGGTCGACTTGCCAGCGCCGTTCTCGCCGATCAGCCCATGCACCTCGCCTGCGGCCAACTTGAAATCGACCCCGGCCAACGCCGTCACGCCGCCGAAGGTCTTGCAGATCCCGGACAATTCCAGGATCGGCCGCCCTTGCTCGCCGCTCAGTGTCTCGCTCACCTGCCGGTCAGACCCTGCGCCTCAAATCAGGAAATGCCGCTGCATCCACAGCATGCCCTCGGCATTGGGCTTGGTGACCACCGGGCCGTCGGTGATGACATGCTGCGGGATGCCGCTGGTTCCCGTCTTCTCCCCGGTCAGTACCGCGGCAACGCCGGCTACGATGGCGCCGCCATGGATGCGGCAGGATGGATTGCGCACGGTGGCGAGCATCCGCCCGTCGATCACCGCCTCGATCGCCGGCGGCATCGCGTCGACGCCACCGACCAGGATCTTGTCCCGGCCACGCGCCTTCATGACGTTCTGCGCGGCCAGCGCCATGTCGTCATTGTGGAAAAAGGCAGCCGAGATGTCCGGATACTTGGTCAGCAGGCTGTCCCAGATCCGAGTGGCCTTGGTCACGTCCCAATCGGCCGGCTGCGTGTCGAGCACGGTGATGTCCGGGTATTTGCTGACGACGCTTTCAAAACCCTTGGCGCGACCCTGTGCACCCGTGTGCCCGAGCGCTCCCTGGGTCATCGTGATCGTGCCTTTGCCGCCGATCGCGTCGACGAGCGCCTGCGTCACCGCCGCACCCATGAACTCGTTGTCGGGCGCCAGGAAACTATGGACGTTGATCTGGTCGAGCGGGGCGATCAGCGTGTCCATGTCCATGACCGGGATGCCGGCATCGATCATCTTCTTGACCGGGTCGGTAAGCGTGCCGATGCCGAAGGCCTGGATTGCGACGAAATCCCATTTCTGGGAGGCCATGTTGTCGATGGCCGCGCGCTGCTTGGTGGCCGACAGCTCGCCATCGAACCAGGTCACCTCGACATTGAACAGCTTGCCCCAGAACTCGGCCGCCTGCTTGCCCTGCGCGCACCACGTCGCCTGCAGGCCGGCGTTCGAGAAGGCGGCCTTGAGCGGCTTCTCGGACCGGCCCATGTCGGCCGCCATGGCGGCACTCATCATGGAATCCATGCCGAACCCGCCGAACAGCGCTGCCGCCGCCGCGCTGGATCCCGCCGCCTTCTTGATCAGCGAGCGCCGGCTGGCCGGCGACATCTTGTCACCCATGGTCATGATCTGCCTCCCTGCAGGCTTATCGATCGTTCGAAGCGATCGGATGCGCGGCACTTTGGAGCGCTTCGCCGGGGTTTGCAATCCTGTCCGCCCTGGACGAGCAGTCTTAAACGGTGCTGCAGAGGATTCCGGCGCACGCCATACAACCCGCAGCTTTGGCCGCTGGTGTCAGCGCCACCGCACCTTCCGCCGGGAAGCCGGTCGAGCCGCGACGCCACCGTGCGATCGGCCGCGAACCTCTCCTGGCGCCGAAGATTGACGTCTCGCTACAGAGTGATCGTGCAGGCCGGGACATTACAACTCTGGATTGTATAGAGAGCACCGCTGAGCGCGCATCAGGCGTGTCGGCCTGTCGGGCCATATGTCACCTGACCAGTCCGCCATAGCATTACCTTGCACACCCAGGGCATACGCATACGCTGCGCACAGAGTAGCTACGGCGTCATGCACTAGTCAGTTCGGCCGACATGGCGCTATATGGCCCAAGAATGCACGTCACTAGAAGCCGGCAAAGGGGGCTAAAATGAACGAAATCCAGGTCAAGGATCGTCCGAGGCGCCGGAAGCTGACGTTCAGTCAATATTACAACTCCAGCCAACTGCGTGCGGATACCTGGAATCGGCTCAAGCTTGATGCCCTGGCACTAGCGGAAACTGCCACACGCAAGGCGGATGTCAGCAAGTTGCGCGAGAGCGTCGCGGATGCTTTTGAAATCCTGGAACCTATTGAAGGATATTGGGCATTTCCCGGGCGCGAGACCATGGCCGTCCTGCGCCACCTGCTCGACATCGACGACTATCGCAATCTGGCGCTGGTGGCCGGTCGCATCGTGCGCTCCCTCGCGACGGATTCATACCGGCGACACGAGATCTCTCTGCACGGCGGCGAGGACAGCGACGAAGACGACGAAGCCGATTACGACCACACGGTCGGCGATGCGGCCCACGGCCGACCCTATTTCGAGGTGCTGGTCGTCGACACCATGGGCCGGCACCAGGAAGAGGCACTGCGTCACGGCATGCAAAGTGCGCGCCGGGTGGACGACCCCTTCACCTACGAACTGCTGGTTGTCCGTAGCTTCGAAGACGCTCTCATCGCGGTCCTGACCAACTACAACATCCAAACGGTCGTCATCCGCTTCAGCTTCCCTTACCGAACGCCGACCAACGTGGCGGCCCTGCAGCGCGAGCTATTGGGTATCGGCGAGGCCGACTTCGAGGCCGTATCGGCCAGCGACCGCGGAATCCTGCTCTGCGAGGTGATAGGCCGTCTGCGGCCGGAACTCTGCGTCTATCTGGTGACCGACGTGTCGGTCGAGGAGATGGCCGGCCGGGTACCGCCCAACTGCCTGCGCGTGTTCTACCACCAAGAGGATTTCCTGGAGCTGCATCTCAACATCTTGCGAGGGGTCAACGCGCGCTACCAGACGCCCTTCTTCACCGCCCTGAAGGAATATAGCCGGCAGCCCACGGGTGTGTTCCACGCGATGCCGATCAGCCGCGGCAAGTCGATCACCAAGTCGCACTGGATCCAGGACATGGGCCAGTTCTACGGCATGAACATCTTCCTGGCGGAGACCTCGGCGACATCGGGTGGCCTCGATTCGCTGCTGGAGCCGACGGGGCCGATCAAGAAGGCGCAAGAACTGGCCTCCCGGGCCTTCGGCTCCCAGCATACCTATTTCGTCACCAACGGCACGTCGACCGCCAACAAGATCGTCATGCAGGCTCTTGCCAAGCCCGATGACATTCTTCTGGTCGACCGAGACTGCCACAAGTCGCACCATTACGGGCTCGTCCTCTCCGGCGCCCACATGGTCTATCTCGACAGCTATCCGCTCCACCCGTACTCGATGTACGGTGCCGTGCCGTTGCGTGAGATCAAGCATCAGCTCCTGGCCTTCCGCAAAGCCGGCAAGCTCGATCGGGTCAAAGCCCTCCTACTGACCAACTGCACCTTCGACGGCATCGTCTACAACGTGCAGCGCGTGATGGAGGAGTGCCTGGCGATCAAGCCTGACCTCGTGTTCTTCTGGGACGAGGCCTGGTTCGCGTTCGCCCGCTGCGGCGTCACCTATCGCCAGCGCACCGGCATGGCCTCGGCGGCAATCCTGCGTGAGCGGTATCGCAGCGCCGCGTATCGGGAGGCCTACGCCGAGTTCCAAAAGAACTTCGACGCCACCGACGACGAGGCATGGCTGAACACCAGGCTGATGCCTGATCCCGACAAGGTGCGGATCCGGGTCTATGTCACGCACTCGACGCACAAGACCTTGACCAGCCTGCGTCAGGGCTCGATGATCCATGTCTATGATCAGGACTTCAATCATAAGGTCGCCGACACCTTCCACGAAGCCTACATGACCCACACGTCCACCTCGCCCAATTACCAGATCCTGGCCTCGCTCGACGTGGGACGCCGGCAGGTCGAGCTGGAAGGCTTCGAGCTGGTCAAGAAGCAGCTTGAGATGGCGATGGTGCTACGGGAGCGGGTGGTGACCAACCCAGCGCTGAGCCGGCACTTTCGGTTCCTGACCGTCAAGGATATGATTCCGCCGGAATATCGCAAGAGCGGCATCGAGGCCTACTACGAACCGGAGAAGGGCTGGACCGATTTCTTCCAGGCCTGGCGCAACGACGAGTTCGTCCTCGATCCAACAAGGTTGACGCTGTTCGTCGGCTTGACGGGCGTCGACGGCAATACGTTCAAGAACGAATATCTGATGGATCGATACGGCATCCAGATCAACAAGACTTCGCGCAATACCGTGCTGTTCATGACCAATATCGGCACCACGCGCAGCTCTGTCGCCTACCTGATCGATGTGCTGTCCCGTATTGCCGCCGATCTTGACGCCAGGAACGAGGATTCGAGCCCCGCCGAGCGGGCCCTGCTGGCGCGCAGGGTCCACAATCTGACCGAGGATCTGCCGGACCTACCGGATTTCAGCCGGTTCCACGACCGTTTTCGGCCGGACCCGAACGGCCCGACGCCCGAGGGTGACACCCGTCCGGCATTTTTTCTGGCCTACGATGACGCCACCTGTGAATACCTGCCGCACCAGGACAACACGATCGACGACGCGATGGCGGCCGGCCGCGATATCGTCTCGGCCACCTTTGTCATCCCGTATCCGCCGGGGTTTCCGATTCTGGTCCCGGGGCAGGTGCTGAGCCGGGAGATCCTGGATTTCCTGCGCAAGCTCGACGTCACCGAGATTCACGGCCTGCGCCCGGAACTGGGTCTGCGGGTGTTCAAGGACGAGGTGTTGCGCCCGACTGTCGACGCGTAGCAACTAATAAATCTAAAGCTAAGGGAGACGCCGATGCAGTTGGATGTGAACATCATACTGACGCTGGTGGTCGCCGTGGCGGTGCTACTGGTCGGCCGCGTCGTCGTGGGACACATAGCGTTCCTGAACAAATACAGCATACCCGACCCGGTGGTCGGCGGCCTGATAGCGGCTGTCGTGATCACGGCGCTGCGCTTCGGCGCCGGCGTCAACATCACGTTCGACATGTCCCTGCAGAGCACGCTGCTCCTGGCCTTCTTCTCTACCATCGGGCTCAGCGCCGACGTGCGCATGTTGCTCAAGGGCGGGATGCGGCTGGTGATCCTGCTCGCCGTAGTGACTGTATTCCTGTTGCTGCAGAATGGGCTCGGGGTCGCCGCCGCGATCGGCCTGGACATGAACCCGCTGATCGGGCTGCTGGCCGGCACGGTGACCATGTCCGGTGGCCATGGTACTGGCGCCGCCTATGCCAAGCTCTTCGGCGAGGTCAACAACCTGCAGGGGGCGATGGAGGTGGCCATGGCCTGCGCTACGTTCGGCCT
>JAPJRA010000085.1 GCA_030824835.1 Geminicoccaceae bacterium
GTCGTGGGACCGCCGAGACCTGGACCCTGCACGCTACACCCGGCTGGTCGGCGAGTTGGCTCGAGCGGGACGCCGCGGACGTCGGGCAGGCGCTGCTCGCAGCGTTCGGCGCCCAACTGGGCCAGACGCTGCCCCAAGCTACCTACCTCGCGGCACATCGCTGGCGCCATGCGCTGGTCGAGCGACCGTTGGGCGAGCCCTGCATGTGGGACCCGGTGTCGCGCCTTGGCCTGTGCGGTGACTGGTGCCTCGGCCCACGTATCGAGGCCGCGTTCCTGTCCGGATTGGCGTTGGCGGAAAGCGTGTCGGCCAGCCTTGCAAACCCCACGGCCCCACTATAGATAGGCGCCACCTCTCACGCGGGCGGCAGGCGTGTGCCCTGCTTTGTCCGGTGCCCGACCTCGCGTCGGGTCACTCGCCCGCGGTGGACCAACCGGAACAGGACTAGCGACATGGCTTTCCCGACCTACACGATGCGTCAGCTGCTCGAGGCTGGCGTCCATTTCGGCCACCAGACCCGCCGCTGGAACCCGTTGATGTCGTCGTACATCTTCGGCATCCGCAACGGCGTCCACATTCTCGACCTGACGCAGACGGTGCCGACCCTGCACCGCGCCCTGGCGGCGATGCGCGACGTCGCCGCCGCCGGCGGCCGCGTGCTGTTCGTCGGCACCAAGCGGCAGGCGCAGGAGCCCGTGGCCCAGGCGGCCAAGCGCTGCGGCCAGTACTACGTCAACCATCGCTGGCTCGGCGGCATGCTGACCAACTGGAAGACGATCTCGCACTCGATCAAGCGTCTGCGCGAGCTCGAGGTGCAGCTGGCCGATCCGGCGACGCAGCAGGGCTTTACCAAGAAGGAGCTGCTCAACCTGAGCCGCGAGCAGGCCAAGCTGCAGCGCGCCCTGGGCGGCATCAAGGACATGGGCGGCCTGCCCGACATTCTGTTCGTGATCGACACCAACAAGGAAGAGATCGCCGTCCAGGAAGCCAACAAGCTGGGCATCCCGGTCGTGGCGGTGCTCGACAGCAACAGCGACCCGCGGCACATCCGCTTCCCGTTCCCGGGCAACGACGACGCCAGCCGGGCGATCAACCTGTACTGCGACCTTGCGGTTGCCGCCATTCTGGACGGCATCCAGGCCGAGATGTCGGCATCCGGCATCGACATCGGCAGCATCGAGGATCTGGGCGAGATCGAGGACTTGACCGAGGCCGGGACAGAGCTGCCGCCGCCCGCCGATGAGGCTGCGAGCGCAGCCCAGGCCGGCTGAGCGGCGCCCGATCCCGAGACGAATGGAGTTGATTTGAGCATGGCCGAGATCACGACCGCGCTGGTCAAGGAGCTGCGTGAGCGCACCGGCGCCGGCATGATGGACTGCAAGCGCGCCCTGGCCCAGGTCGAGGGCGACGTCGAGGCGGCGACCGACTGGCTGCGCAAGAAGGGACTCGCGGCCGCGGCCAAGAAGGCCAGCCGTGTCACCAGCGAGGGCCTGATCGGCCTGACGCTGGCCGGCACGGCGGGTGCCCTGGTCGAGGTCAACGCCGAGACCGACTTCGTGGCCAGGAACGAGAACTTCCAGGAGCTAGTGCGCCGTATCGCAGCGCTGGCACCGGTGGCCAAGGGCAACCTCGAGGTGTTGAAGGCGGCGACGATCGAGGCCACCGGCCGCACGGTCGAGGACGAGATCACGCAGGCGATCGCCGTCATCGGCGAGAACATGAACCTGCGCCGGACCGCCTATCTCGAGGTCGCCGAGGGTGTCGTCGCCGGCTATCTGCACAATCAGCTGGCCCCCGGCCTCGGCAAGCTGGGCGTGCTGGTGGCGCTGCAGTCGAGCGGTGATCAGGCACGCCTGGCCGAGCTCGGCAAGCAGATCGCCATGCATGTGGCGGCCACCAACCCGCAGGCGGTCAGCACCGATAAGGTCGATCCCTCCGTGCTCGAGCGCGAGCGCGCGATCTATGCCGACCAGGCGCGCGCGTCGGGCAAGCCCGAGAACATCATCGAGAAGATGGTCGAGGGCCGGCTGCGCAAGTTCTACGAGGAGTCGGTGCTGCTCGAGCAGACCTTCGTCGTCGATCCCGACCAGCGGGTGAAGGCGGCGGTCCAGGCGGTGGCCAAGGAGATCGGCGCGCCGATCGAGGTCGTGGCCTTCGTGCGGCTGGCGCTGGGCGAGGGTGTCGAGCGCAACGCCGACGATTTTGCCGCCGAGGTGGCGCAGCTCGCCGGCGCCTGACGCCAGCATTTCTTTCACGCGCCAAGCCGGAGCCCAGCCGATGAACGAGGCCGCTATCCCTGGGTCGCGTTTCCGACGCGTCCTGCTCAAGATGTCGGGCGAGGCGCTGCTCGGGGACGGCGAGTTCGGTCACGACCGGCGGGTGCTCCGGCAGCTCGCGGACGACTGCGCCGCCGTCCACAAGATGGGCGTCGAGCTCTGCCTCGTCATCGGCGGCGGCAACATGATCCGCGGCAGCACGCTCGCCGACGCCGGCGTCGAGCGCACGACCGCGGACTACATGGGCATGCTGGGCACGGTCATCAACGCGCTGGCCGTGCAGAGCGTGATCGAGCAGCATGTGGGCATCCCGACCCGGGTCATGTCGGCCATCCCGATGTCGGCGGTGTGCGAGCCCTATATCCGCCGACGTGCGGTCCGCCACCTCGAGAAGGGGCGGATCGTCATCTTCGCTGCCGGCACCGGCAATCCCTACTTCACCACGGACACCGCGGCGGCGCTGCGCGCGGCCGAGATGGACTGCAACGCCATCCTCAAGGGCACGCAGGTTGACGGGGTCTACTCCGACGACCCGCGCCGCAACCCGGACGCCCAGCGCTACGAGCGGCTGACCTATCTCGAGGTGCTGTCGCGGGACCTGAAGGTGATGGACGCCTCCGCGATCTCGCTGGCGCGGGAGAGCAGCATTCCCATCATCGTCTTTTCCGTGCATGCTCCCGGCGCTTTTGCGCGGGTGCTGCGGGGCGAGGGCCCTCATACCATCATAACCGAGGAGGCGGCGGCATGAGCGATCGGCAGCCGGATGTAGCCGATCTCACCAAGCGCATGGACAGTGCGCTCGAGGTGCTACGCAAGGAGCTTCAGGGCCTGCGCACCGGCCGGGCCAGCGCCAGCCTCTTGGAATCGATCGTTGTCGAGGCCTACGGCTCGGAGCTGCCGCTGACGCAGGTGGGCACGGTCAACGTGCCCGAGGCCCGGATGCTCACGGTCCAGGTCTGGGACCGCGGCCTGGTCAAGGCCGTGGACAAGGCGATCCGCAACAGCTCCCTGGGCCTGAACCCGTCGGTCGACGGCCAGCTGCTGCGGGTGCCGCTGCCGGAGCTGACGCAGGAGCGCCGCGCCGAGCTGGTCAAGGTGGCGCATCGTTACGCCGAGCAGGCGCGGGTCGCGATCCGCAACGTCCGCCGTGACGGCATGGACCAGCTCAAGCGGCTGGAGAAGGACGGCGATATCTCGCAAGACGAGCACAAATTGTGGTCCGACGAGGTGCAGAAGCTGACCGACCGCCATATCGAGGGGGTCAACGACCTGCTCGCGCACAAGGAAAAGGACATTCTGCAGGTCTGATGGCGAGTGCGCGTGCGTAGAGAGCCCCTGCAGCAGGACGCGGCCGCCACTCCACCGCCGGTTCATGTCGCCATCATCATGGACGGCAATCGTCGCTGGGCGCGGTCACGCGGCATGCCACCCGCCTATGGGCACCGCCGCGGTGCCGAGGCGGTTCGCCGTGCGGTCGAGGCCTGCGCCAAGGCCGGGGTCCGCTACCTGACCTTGTTTGCCTTCTCGTCGGAGAACTGGCGACGGCCGGCCGCCGAGGTCGGCGAGCTGATGGATCTGCTCCGCCTCTACCTCAAGCGCGAGCTGGCCGAGCTGACGCGCAACGGCGTGCAGCTGCGGGTGATCGGGGATCGCGCCGGGCTGCCGCCGGACATCCGCACGCTGATCGAGGACACCGAGGCCGCCAGCCGCGACAACCAGCGCGTGACCGTGATCATGGCGCTGAACTATGGCAGCCGGCAGGAGATCACGCTGGCGGCGCGGCAGCTGGCCACCGCCGCCAAGGCCGGCAGGCTCGATCCCGAGGCCATCGACGAGGACATGTTTGCCGGGCGTCTGAGCACGGCCGGCATCCCGGACCCTGATCTGCTCATCCGCACCAGTGGCGAGCAGCGGATCAGCAATTTCCTGCTCTGGCAGCTGGCCTACACCGAGCTCGTCTTCATCCCGTTCAGCTGGCCCGACTTCTCCGAGGAACATTTGCACGAGGCGCTGCGCGAATATCAGCGCCGTGAGCGACGGTATGGCGCTTCGGCCGGCTAGCTCGTTCGACCCGGCGTTGCGGCAGCGTGTGCTTTCGGCCGTCGTGCTGGCGCTGGGTGCCGCCGTTGCGGTGCTCGTCGGCGGCTGGCTGTTTGCGGCCGTGGTGCTGGTGGCCGTCCTGATCATGGCTCATGAATGGGCGGTGCTCGCCGCACCGCGCTCGCCTTGGCCGATGGCCGCCGCTGCCGCTCTCGTCGGCTGCCTGGCCATCGTGATGCTCGAGCTCGGCGCGCCGACCACGGCGTTTGCCTCGGCCCTGCTGGGGCCGGTGCTGGTGGCGGCCGCGCTGCACCTGCTGCGGGCCGGCCCACCCGGCAGCGCGGCACTGGGCGCGCTCTATGTCGGCCTGCCGGCACTGAGCCTGGTCTGGTTGCGCAACGACGTGCCCGCCGGCCGGGAGCACGTGATGTGGCTCCTGCTCGTCGTCTGGTCGACCGATGTCTGCGCCTATTTCGTCGGCCGCACCGTGGGCGGACCGAAGCTGGCGCCACGCATCAGCCCCGGCAAGACCTGGGCTGGCCTGCTCGGTGGCATCGTCGGCGCCGCCCTGCTGGGAGGGCTCGCCGGCTGGGCGGTGGGTGCCGGCTTCTGGCTCGCGGCTGCCATTGCCGTCGTGCTCGCGGCGGTGTCCCAGGCCGGCGACCTGTTCGAATCGGGCCTCAAGCGCCGCGCCGGCGTCAAGGATAGCGGGCACCTGATCCCGGGCCATGGCGGCCTGCTTGACCGAATCGACGGTCTGATCTTCGCGGTGCCGGCCTTTGCCGCCCTCGTCTGGCTGTTCATGTCCCGCGGGGCGCCGTGACGGTTCGCCTGGCCCCGTCGCCGGAACGACCCCGCGGCGTCACCATCCTGGGTGCCACCGGCTCGATCGGGCGCAGCACGCTGGCCCTGATTGCGGAGCGGCCGGAGCTCTACCGGGTCGAGGCGATCACCGGGTTCCGTCGGGCCGAGGCGCTGGCGGCGCTGGCGCGCTCCTGCGGCGCCCGGCTCGCCGTGGTCGGGGATCCTGCCTGCTACGTCGAGCTGAAGGACCATCTGGCCGGCAGCGGCATCGAGGTCGCGGCAGGAGCCGAGGCCGTGGTCGAGGCCGCGCGGCGGCCGGCCGAGTGGGTCATGGCCGGCATCGTCGGTGCCGCCGGGCTGCGGCCGACGCTGGCCGCCGTGGAGCGTGGCGCCATGGTGGCGCTGGCCAACAAGGAATGCCTGGTCTGCGCCGGCCATCTCTTCCTTCGCGAGCTGCGGCGGCACGGCGCGCAGGTGCTGCCCGTGGATTCCGAGCACAACGCCATCTGGCAGGCGCTGGGCGGTTGCGAGCCGACGGGCGTGCGCCGGCTGATTCTCACCGCGTCCGGCGGCCCGTTCCGGCACTGGAGCACCGGCGACATGGCGCGGGCCACGCCGGAGCAGGCGGTCAAGCACCCGCGCTGGTCGATGGGGGCCAAGATCAGCGTCGACAGCGCCACCATGATGAACAAGGGCCTGGAAGTGATCGAGGCCCACCATCTGTTCGGCGTGCCGGAGGCTGCCATCGAGGTGCTGGTCCACCCGCAGTCGATCGTGCACAGCCTGGTCGATTTCACCGACGGCTCGATGCTGGCCCAGCTTGGCGAGCCCGACATGCGCATACCGATCGCGTCGACGCTGGGCTGGCCCGGGCGGCTGACGACGCAGGCCCCGGTGCTGGATCTGTGCGCCCGCTCCGGCCTCGAGTTCGAGCCGCCGGACCTGGAGCGGTTTCCGGCGCTGGGTCTGGCCAGGGCCGCCTTGCGGCAGGGTGGTGGCGCGCCTACTGTATTGAACGCTGCCAACGAAGTGGCGGTGGCGGCGTTTCTCGCCCGGCGGATCGACTTTCTGGGCATCGCTCGTACCGTAGGGCGGGTGCTGGAGCGGTTGCCGTGCTCGGCTTGTGATGATCTCGAGGCTGTCGTCGCCTACGATGCTGATGCTCGACGCGTGGCCGGCGAGGTCGTGGCCTCGACCGGTCATGGCATGTCTGCCTGAAGGACCTTAGCGCCCCATGCTCGCGACCATTACCCAGTACCTGATCCCGTTCCTGATCGTGCTCTCGGTCGTCGTGTTCGTGCACGAGTTCGGCCATTATTACGTCGCGCGGCGCAACGGCGTGCGGATCGAGGTGTTCTCCATCGGCTTCGGGCCGGAGCTGTTCGGGCGCAACGACCGCCACGGCACGCGCTGGAAGTTCAGCGCGATCCCGCTGGGCGGCTACGTCAAGATGCTGGGCGACGCCGATGCGGCGAGCGCCGGCGTCGACCCGCGCCATGCGAAGGAGCCGGACAGCTTCCCGGCCAAGAGCGTGTGGCAGCGGATGGCCATCGTCGTCGCCGGGCCGATGGCGAACTTCATCTTCGCCATCGTCGCCCTGGCGATCCTGTTCGCCGTGGTTGGCCGGCCGTTCACCCCACCCGAGGTGGGCGCGGTGCAGCCGGACAGTCCCGCCGCGACCGCCGGCCTGGTGCCCGGCGACCGGATCACCGCGGTCGACGGCGAGCCGATCGCGAGCTTCGAGGAGCTGCAGGCGGCGGTCCGCGACAATGCGGGCCAGGCGCTGACGTTCACGCTGACCCGCGATGGCGAGACGCAGGAGGTCACGGTGACCCCGGCGGCCAGCGAGGTCGAGGACCGCTTCGGCAACAAGCAGCAGATCGGGCTGATCGGCGTCAGCCGGGCCGGGGTGGAGTATCGTCGCAGCAACCCGTTCACGGCGTTGTTCGAGGCCACGGCCGAGACCGGCCGCATGATCGGCGGCACGCTGCACGCGCTGGGCCAGATGGTGGCCGGCACCCGGGGCACCCAGGAGCTGGGCGGGCCGCTGCGGATCGCCCAGATGTCCGGGCAGATCGCCCAGGACGGCTTCGTGCCCGCCTTGTGGTTCACCGCCGTGCTGTCGATCAACCTCGGGCTGATCAACCTGTTCCCGATCCCGATGCTGGACGGTGGGCACCTCGCGATGTATTCGATCGAGGCCGCTCGCGGCCGGCCACTCAACGAGCGTGCGCAGGAGATCGCCTTCCGCTGCGGGTTGGCGATGGTGCTGAGCCTGATGGTGTTCGCTACCTGGAACGACCTCGTGCATCTCAAGGTGATCGAGTTCTTTTCGAACCTGATCTCGTAGCTGGTGCACTTTAGCCGTCTCGGCTAAGACTCTACTTGAGCTGGTCGCGAGACGAAGGTTGCCCATGATGTTTTTGCGCAGACTGTCGCTGGCCGCAGCGGCACTTGTCCTGCTCGTGCTGCCTTGTCTGCAGGCAGCGGGTCAGACGGCCGACGTGATCCAGCGGATCATCGTCGAGGGCAACCAGCGGATCGAGCCCAGCACGGTCGAGAGCTACCTGACGATGCGGCCGGGCGAGACCTACGACACCCAGAAGGTGGATGCCTCGATCAAGAGCCTCTATGCGACGGGGCTGTTCGATGACGTCTCGATCCAGCGGCAGGACGATGTGCTGCTGGTCAAGGTGGTCGAGAATCCGATCATCAACCGCATCGCCTTCGAGGGTAACAAGCGGCTCGAGACCAAGGTGCTGGAAAGCGAGATTCAGCTGCGACCGCGGGTGGTCTACACCCGCGCACGGGTGCAGAACGCCGTTGGACGGATCCTCGAGCTCTATCGGCGCAACGGCCGCTATGCCGCCCAGGTGGAGCCCAAGATCATCGAGCTCGACCAGAACCGGGTCGATCTGGTGTTCGAGATCAACGAGGGTCCGGTCACCGGCGTCGGCGGCATCAGCTTCATCGGTAACGAGGAGTTCAGTGATAGCACGCTGCGCGGCGTGATCGAGACCAAGGAGTCGGTCTGGTACCGGTTCTTCGGCACGTCGGACACCTACGATCCCGACCGGCTGAATTTCGACGAGGAGCTGCTGCGACGCTTCTACAACGCGCGCGGCTTCGCTGACTTCCAGGTGGTCTCGGCGATCGCCGAGCTGACGCCGGACGGCAAGGAATTCTACATCACCTTCACCATCGAAGAGGGGCCGAAATACGAGTTCGGCGACGTCAAGGTCGAGACCACGCTCAAGGACCTGGGCACCGAGGAGCTGGTGGCCCTGGCCCAGTCGGTGAAGGGCGACACCTTCAACGGCGATCTTATCGAGGCCACCGTGCAGGCGCTGACCGACGAGGTCGGCAGGCTCGGCTACGCCTTCGTCGACATCCAGCCGCTGCTGTTCAAGCATCCGGAGAACCTCACCGTCGACGTGACCTATCAGATCAACGAGGGTCAGAAGGTCTATGTCGAGCGGATCGACATCAGCGGCAATGTCCGGACGCTGGACGAGGTGATCCGGCGTGAGTTCAGGATCGCCGAGGGCGATGCGTTCAACACGGCCCTGCTGCGCCGCTCGCAGCAGCGCCTGCGCAATCTGGGCTTCTTCGAATCGGTCGACATCAAGACCGAGCAGGGCAGCGCGCCCGACAAGGTGGTGATCAAGACGAAGGTGGTCGAGAAATCCACAGGCGAGCTCTCGTTCGGCGCCGGTTTCTCCACCCAGGACGGCGTGCTCGGCGACGTGCGGCTGCGCGAGCGCAACTTCCTGGGCAAGGGCCAGGATCTGAGCGCCAGCCTGCTGCTGTCGCAGCGGACCCAGTCTGCGGACATCAGCTTCACCGAACCCTACTTCCTGGATCGGGACCTCGCTGCCGGCGTCGACCTGTTCCAGACCCGGACCAATTTCGAGCAGCAATCGTCGTTCGATCAGACCAGCACCGGCGGCACGCTGCGGCTCGGCTATCCGTTGACCGAAAATCTGCGCCATTCGGTGCGCTACACGCTGCGCGACGACAGCATCCACAACGTCGACGACGACGCGTCGATCTTCATCCGGGATGAGGAGGGCCATCGGGTGACGTCGCTGATTGGCCAGAGCTTCTCCTACGATCGCCGCGACGATCGCTTCCTGCCCAGCAGCGGTTACTTCATCAAGCTGGACCAGGACTTGGCCGGGTTCGGGGGCGACAACCGCTTCATCAGGCATGAGGCGCGAGCGGAGTATTTCTACTCCATCATTCCCGACGTGGTGTTCAGCCTCAGCGGCAACGGCGGCTACATCAAGGGGTTCGGCGGCGAGGACGTGCACCTGACCAACCGCTTCTTCGTCGGTGGCAACAATCTGCGTGGCTTCCAGTTCGGTGGCATCGGCCCGCGCGACAGCGAGACCGACGACCGGCTGGGCGGCAATCTCTACTACACCGGCTCCGCCGAGGTGCGCTTCCCGCTCGGCCTGCCCAAGGAGCTGCGGGTGTTCGGGCGAACCTTCGTCGACGCGGGCACGCTGGAGGACATCGACGTCAACGGGCCGACCCTGGACGAGAGCAACGGGTTACGCGTCGCCGGTGGCGTCGGCCTGTCCTGGCTGTCGCCGCTGGGCCCGCTGTCGATCAACTTCGCGCAGGCGATCCGCAAGGAGACCGACGACAATACCG
>JAPJRA010000086.1 GCA_030824835.1 Geminicoccaceae bacterium
TGGATATAGTGCTGTGCATACGACCATGAACGACCGCCCAGGCGACCTCTCGACCGCACGAACCCCGGCCGCTCGACCGAGCGCTTGGCTGGCGGTTCCCGACGCTGCCAAGGCCACCGGCTGGAACCCTGAACGCCTGCGATCGCTCGCTAGGCGCGGCACGATAACCAGCCGCCGCGGCAATCGTGGGCTGGAAATCCTGATCGAGGATGGTCACGCGAGGACGCTGGACGGCCAGCCGCAACCGGATGGTCGACCAGCCAGAACACCCGTGACCGAAGACGCCTCGGCGGCGGCTGACCAGCACGAGCGGATACGCCGGCTGGAGGCGACCATCGATGCGCTGCGCGACGAGTTGGCCGGTGCCGAACGCGACACGGTGGCCTTGCGGCTTGATCTCGTCCGCGCCGAGGAGCGGGTAAAGGCAGTGGAGGCCGTGGCTCGCGGCGACGTCGAATCGGCCAAGCGCGTGGTCGAGGCCGAGATGGCCGCCAAGGAGGAAGTCGTGCTCGAGCTGCGGGCCCAGGTGGCGCGCGAGATCGGCCGCAGCGACGCTCTGGCCAGGGAATTGGCGGAAGCCCGCAACCCCTGGTGGCGCCGCCTGTTCGGCTGATAGCTCAGGCTCCCGGCCGACGCCCGCTATAGACGGCAAAGCGCCAGGACTTGAAGGCACAATCGACCTCGGCGAAGCCTGCGGACCGCAACCAGCTCAGTTGGTCTTCCAGTGTCGCGCAGCGGTCGTGCGCCATGCGGCCCTCGGCCGCCTCGATCACGGCTTCGCTCGCACCCAGGGCCATGGCCTGCGCCCGCCAACGGCTGTGGGCACGGGCCTCGAGCGGCGCCGTCGGCGCCAGCACCTGCTCGACATTGACGAACAGGCCCCCTGGCTGCAGCGCCGCCAGCACCCGAGCGAACAGACCGCGCTTGGCGCCATCGTCGAGGTGATGGATGGACAGCGCCGACACCACCAGATCATAAGGGCCGCCCAGGTCGGCGGTGGCGTAGTCGGCGACCGTATAGGCGATCGCATCCTCTCCGGCGAAACGCTGACGCGCCCGCTCCAGCATCGCCGGCGCGATGTCGACCAGATCGAAGCGCATACCCGGGAAGGCGCGGCGCACCATGGCTGCGAGCAGCCCGGTGCCGGCGCCGAGATCGAGGGCCCGGACATCAGGGTGCGGGGCCCACTCCGCGATGAGCTCGATGGCGGTGCCGTAAAGTGGCTCGAAGCAGGGTATCAGCCACCGCCGCGGCGCGTCGTAATCGTTGGATGCGGCGTCGAAGGCGGCGGCGACGGCAGGGCTGCTCACGGCACGGGCGCTCCAGGACGGCAGCTGCCAATTGCAGCCGCGGCCGTTGGACGCATAATGGCGGCATCGAGCAAGGGAAAGTCCATGCGCATCGACGGCAAGCATCAACGCACCATCTGGGTCGCCGACGATGGTCGGACGGTGCGGATCATCGACCAGACGCGGCTGCCTCATGAGCTGCGCACGGTCGACCTGACCTCGATCGAGGAAGCGGCCGTGGCCATCGAGACCATGCAGGTCCGGGGAGCGCCGCTGATCGGTGCCACCGCAGCCTACGGTATGTGCCTGGGCTTGGCCGACGGCGTCTCGGACGCGGCAGTCGATCACTGTCATGCACGCCTGCTCCGGACGCGGCCGACGGCGGTCAATCTGCGCTGGGCGCTCGACCGGGTACGGGCACTGCTGCTGAGCCAGCCGCCGTCGCGGCGACTCGAGCTCGCCTACGCCGAGGCGGCGGCGATCTGCGACGAGGATGTCGCGATCTGCCGCTCGATCGGCGAGCACGGCCTGCCGCTGATCCGGGAGATCGCCGCCCGCAAGCGACCGGGCGAGGCCGTCAACATCCTGACCCATTGCAACGCCGGCTGGCTCGCCACCATCGACTGGGGCACCGCCACCGCCCCGATCTATCTGGCCCAGGCGCAGGGCATCGACGTCCATGTCTGGGTCGACGAGACCCGCCCCCGCAACCAAGGCGCCTCGCTGACGGCGTTCGAGCTCCTGCACCAGGGCGTGTCACACACGGTGATCGTCGACAATGCAGGCGGTCACCTGATGCAGCACCGGCAGGTGGACCTCTGCATCGTCGGCACCGACCGGACCACCCGGCAGGGCGACGTGGCCAACAAGATCGGCACCTATCTCAAGGCCCTGGCGGCACAGGACAATGCGGTCCCGTTCTATGTCGCCCTGCCGTCGACCACGATCGACTGGACGATGCGCGACGGCACGGCCGAGATCCCGATCGAGCAGCGCGACGGCACCGAGGTCACGCATATGCGCGGCCGCACCGCCGACGGGCGGATCGAGACGGTGCAGATCACGCCCGACGGCTCGCCGGCCGCCAACTGGGGCTTCGACGTCACCCCGGCCCGGTGCGTGACCGGGCTCATCACCGAGCGCGGCGTGTGCGAGGCCAGCGAGGCGGGTTTGACGGCGCTGTTTCCGGATCTGGCCCTGCGCTGAGCCGAGGCACCGTTCAGAGGTGCCGGCTCATACGATGGTCGCGCGCCTCCCGATGCAGGACGTAAAGGCCGCTGCCCACGATCACAGCCGCCCCCAGCAATGTCCGCACGCTCGGCAGGTCGGCGAACAGCAGCCAGCCGACCACGAGCCCATACACCATCTGACTGTACTGGAATGGTGCGATCAGTGCGGCCGGCGCCAAGGTGAAGGCAGTCGCCAACAGCAGGAAGGCGCAGCCCGCGGTTGTACCGGCAACCATGGACAGCGCCATGTCGTGCGCCCCCGGCGTCACCCAGATGAATGGCACGAGCAACAGGCTGACCAGCACGGTCAGCGCATTGCCGACCATGGCTGTGGCTTCGACCGGCTCGCCGACGACACCGATCCGTCGGATGCACAGCAGGTTGCACGCATGCAGCGCCGCCCCGGCCAGGGTCGCCAGCGCCGGCCAGGCCAGGACGCCGTGCCCCGGATTGAGGATCACCAGCACGCCCAGGAAGCCCACCACCACGGCCACCCAGCGCTGCCAGCCGACCCGCTCGCGCAGCACGGCCGTCGACAAGGCCGTGACGAGGAGCGGCGAGGCGAACAGGATCGCGTAGGCGTCCGCCAGCGGCAGGAGCGGGTAGCTCCAGAAGATCGCCAGCGTGGCCAGATAGGAGACCGACCAGCGCAGCAGATGCAGGCGCCAGTGGCGCGGGCGCAGCCGAGCCTGACGGCCGCGGGCGAAGGCGATGGCGACCACGGCACCGAGGCCGAACATCGAGTTCAGGGCGACCACCTGGACGACATGATACTGCCCACCCAGCACCTTGATCGTCGTGTCCATGCCGGTAAACATGGCGAACGAGAGGAGCGCCAGTGCAATCCCCACGACAGGCGTCGCCGGGGCGAGATCGGCCGGCTGCACCGCACTCGTCATCGTCGCCCTGGTCCTTCCGTGATGCCCGTGGGCAATGGCGTCGTGTAGCCCGGCCTGCGCCCCACAACTAGCGTATTCGGCTTAACAGCGGGTTGCAGCCCAACGCAGGGGTGCAACACATCGGGCCACGCGCCTGGGATTGCTTGAAGGACACACCACAGAAGTGCATTTAACGTTATGCTCGGCAAGCGACTGCGCTTCGCATGGCCGTCGCGCATGACTTTCTGGACCGGAGCGAGGCCTCCTTCGCATGACCATGAGCGACGAGCTGGTCCCGCCCCTGGCCGAGTGGCTGGTGGCGGAATTCGGCGCCAAGGACGTCACCGTCGAGCGGATGGCACGTCTCGACGGCGGTGCGATCCAGGAGAACTGGGCGCTGGACTTCGTGTGCCGCGGCGGTCGGCTGGACGGCCGGCACGAGATGGTGCTGCGCACCGATGCCCAATCGAACGTGTCGGTGAGCTGGAGCCGGGCGCAGGAGTACCGCATCCTCCAGGCCGCATTCACGGCCGGCGTCACCGTCCCGGAGCCGGTGGCGCTGTGCGAGAGCGCCGGCGTCATCGGCAAGCTGTTCTACCTGATGCGCCGGGTCCGCGGTGAGGCACGCGGCCATCGCCTGGTCCGAGACCAGCTCGTGCGAGCCAACGGCGAGGCGCTGGTGGCGAGCATCGGCGCCGAGCTGGCCAAGCTGCACCGGCTCACTCCCCCCGTCCAGGGGCTCGACTTCATCCAAGTTCCCGACCGGCCTCCGGCCTTGTGGCGGATCGCCGAGTATCGGGCCCATCTCGACGGGATGCACTGCGACGAGTACGTGCTCGAATGGGCGCTGGCTTGGCTGGAGCGCCACGCACCGGCGAGCGAGAGGGTCTGTCTCGTCCATGCCGATCTGCGCACCGGCAATTTCCTGGTCGATCAGGGCCGCCTCGCCGCGATACTGGACTGGGAGTTCGCGGCCTTCAGCGATCCCGTCGAGGATCTGGGCTGGATGCTGGCCAAATATTGGCGTTTCGGCGCCTACGAGCTGGAGGCGGGTGGCATCGGCACGCGCGAGGCGTTTCTCGCCGGCTACGAGGCGGCGAGCGGCGTGAGTGTCGACCGGTCCGACGTCGCCTATTGGGAAGTGATGGCTACCGTCCGCTGGGCAGTGATCGCGCTGATGCAGTCGGCGCGCCACTTCGAGGGCAAGGAAAGCTCCCTGGAGCTGGCGCTGACCGCGCACGTGCTGCCGGTGCTGGAGCTCGACCTGCTGACGCGGGTCCAGGAGATCGAGGAGAGCCGCGCATGAGCTATCTCGACGCCACGGCCGATCTGCTCAAGGTGGCCCGCGACACGCTGCGCGATGCCGTGGCGCCCGGTCTTCCGGCAGATCGGCGCTATGACGCGGCCATGGTCGGCCGGGCCCTGTCGATCGCCGTTCGCGAGCTGGAGCTCGGTGCCGAGACGCGCGCCGCCGAGCGCGCGCTGCTCGGCGGATTCTTCGGCTGGCCGGAAGGATCTCTGCACCAGCTGCAAGCCCGCCTCTGCCGGGAACTGCGGACCGGGGCGATCCTCGCGGACCGCCCCGACGAGCTGCGGCAGCTGCTGCGGGAGGTCGTCCATGCGCGGCTGGCGATCAGCAACCCGGACTATGCCGGGCCTCGCCGCTAGCCGGCTCAGGCGCGGGCCTTCGCGTCGACGCTGAAGCTGCCGGCGCCGAACGCCACCACCTGGAGCAGGCCGCCCGCGATGGCGATGTTCTTCAGGAAGTGGATCATCTGATTCTGGTCGCCGAAATCGCCATGGAAGGCAAACGCGGTCGCGAGCGAGAACACGGCCAGGGCCGCAGCCACGAGGCGCGCCTGATAGCCGACGACGAGCAGCAGACCGCCGCCCAGCTCGACCAGCAGCGCCACGGCATAGGCCAGCGTCGGCATCGGCAGGCCGGCCTGGGCGATATAGCCGATGGTGCCGGCGGCGGCGGTGAGCTTGCCGAAGCCGCTGATCAGGAAAATGGCCGCGAGCAGCAGCCGGCCGACGGTGGCGACGTACGGAGCGGTCGCATCGAGCGCCGGAACGGTGCCGGCGGGGGAGGAGGCATAAGCAACCTGGGTCATGATCTTCGTCCTGGTGAGCGTTGGACGGTGGGTGATCCGTCTGAGGGGAACATGGTCCCCATCTCACCGCATAAACAGACGAATAAAATCGAAGCGTTTGTTCAACAAAATAGATAAGCTGGCCCAGCTCAGGCAATGCCCTGGTCGAGCAGGCGCTGCATCAGCCATGCCGCCGCCGGTCCCGGCGGGACCTCGGTCCGATAGATCGCCTGAAACCGGTAGGGCTCGCCGGCCCCGGCCGCCAACGGCAGCTTGGCGAGCCGCCCGGCGCGGATGTCCTCGGCCACCATGGGCGCCGGCATGTTGCCCCAGCCCAGGCCGGCCAGCAGCAGGGCGTGCTTGGCGCCGAGATCGGCCAGCCGCCAGGTACGGTTGCTGACCACGGCGAAGTCGCGGCCCTCGGTGAGCTTCGAGCGGTCGGTCAGCACCAGCTGGACATGATCGCGCGCCGCCCCCGGCGCGGTTCCCGACCCGCCTGCCAGTGGATGGTCCGGTCGTGCCACCGGGATCAGCTCGACCCGGCCGACCTCGATGCTCTCCAGCCCGTCGATCCCGGTGGCGAGCGGCCCGCTCACGCCCAGCACGGCGGTACGATCGAGCACGAGCTGGGCTACTGCCCCCAGGGCCTCGACATGGAGACGCAGGGCCACGGTCGGGAATTCCTGCTGGAAGGCCTTGAGCGCGTCCACCACACGCGACGTCGGCAGCATCACGTCGACCGCGAGATTCACCTCGGCCTCGAGCCCACCCAGCAGGCCCCGCACCTTGGCACGCAGCCCGTCGATGCCGTGGGCCACGGTCCTCGCCTCGCCCAGCACCGCCCGTCCGGCCACGGTGAGCTGCGGCTTGCGCGTCGCCTCGCGATCGAACAGTGCCAGACCGAGCTGGGCTTCCAGATTGGCCACGGCATAGCTGATCACCGAGGTGGCCCGACCGAGCTTGCGCGCAGCACCGGCAAAGCTGCCCGTCTCGACGACGGTGAGGAACACGCGGAGCTGATCTAGGGTCGGCGTACCGAACTCGGGCATGCGAGCTCCCCGACTGTCGTAAGGCAGCTATTGAAGCGCGATTGCGCAGACCAGCTCAAGCCCGGCCGTCCGACGGCGAAGGACAAAACTGGCTTGCCAATCTGACTCTATCGAATTAATAGGCAATATCGATTGAGTGTGAGCACGATGATCGGGCACGCAGACATCCTTCGCCTTGGCGACCAAGCAGCGCGGCCTGGACGGGCTCTCGCCAGCTTCCTGAAGTTCAGCCGCTTGCGTCGCTTCGCCTGGCAGTCGGCGCTGTTCGCCGGGCCCTGGGTCGGGTTGCTGGTGGTCTGGATCGCGATTCGAGCCTTCGGGCTGGTCAGCCCGGGCCTGCTGCCCTCGCCGACGCAGGTGCTTGCCCAGGCCTGGAGTCTGGCCACTACCGGCGAGCTCTGGACCCATCTCCTCGCCTCCACTGCGCGTGTCCTGGGCGGCGTGCTGATCGGCACCTCCCTGGCGCTGCCGGTGGGCTTCCTGCTCGGCCGCCTGCCCACCTTGCGCCTCGCCTGCGAGCCACTGCTCAACTTCTTCCGGGCCTTGCCGCCAATAGCGCTGATCCCGCTCATCATCGTCTATTTCGGGATCGGCGAGCCCGCCAAGCTCATCGTCCTATCGCTGGCGGCCTTCTTCGCCGCGGTGATCGTGCTCTACGAGGGCATCGCGCAGATCCAGCCGCTCTACGTGCAGGTTGCTCGCACCCTGGGCGCCTCCGAGCGCGAGCTGCTCGCCCGGGTTGTGCTGCCGCTGACCCTGCCGCACCTGCTCACCGCTCTACGGCTGGCGTTGGGCGTCACCTGGGCGACCCTGGTCGCGGCCGAGTTGGTGGCGGCGCAGCAGGGCCTGGGAGCAATGATCCAGATCGCCGCCTCGTTCTTTCAGCTCGACCTGATCTTCGTCGGCATCATCTGTATCGGGATCACCGCGCTACTGATGGACAAGGGCCTGCGACTGCTGTCACGCCGACTCCTGCACTGGCAGGAGCGGCTGCATCCATGAATGTGCCGCCTCTCGCGTTCGAACGCGTCAGCGTCGACTACGCCGCGCCCGCCGGCACCCTGCGCGCGGTCGAGGACGTCTCGCTCACCCTGCAAGCGGGCGAATTCCTGTCGCTGCTCGGCCCCTCGGGCTGCGGCAAAACCTCGCTTCTGAAGCTGGCGGCCGGCTTGGCGAGGCCCAGCTCGGGCCGCGTGCTCGCTGCAGGTCAGGAGATCACCGGCCCCGGGCCCGACCGCGGCGTCGTCTTCCAGGAATATGGCGTGTTCCCCTGGCTGACGGTCGAGCAGAACATCGCGTTCGGCCTCGAGCTCGCAGCCTGCCGTATACCCAAGGCCAAGCACGCCGCGCTGGTCGAGCACCATCTCGAGCTGATGGGGTTGAGCGAGTTCCGCGGCGCCCTGTCCAAGGCCCTGTCGGGTGGGATGAAGCAGCGGGTCGCGATCGCGCGCGCCTATGTCGTGCGGCCAGAGCTGCTGCTGCTGGACGAGCCGTTCGGTGCGCTCGATCCGCAGACCAGGCTGGTGATGCAGGATCTGCTGCTCGACCTGCTGGCGCGCGAGGGCGGCACCGCTCTGTTGATCACCCATTCGGTCGAAGAGGCGCTCTACCTGTCGTCGCGCGTGGCCGTGATCTCGGCGCGGCCCGGGCGCGTCAAGGCGCTGGTCGACGTGCCGTTTCCGTTCCCGCGCAGCCGCGTGCTGCGCCAGAGCCTGGAGTTCGCCCGGCTGCGGGCGGAGCTGATGGACCTCGTGATGCAGGAATACGCCGTGCAGGCGCGCCTCACCGACAGGCTCGCCGGTTGAGCGGTATGCAAGGAGCAGCGATGCCGATCGATCGACGAACTCTTCTCAAGGGTGCCGCGCTGGCGGCCACCGTCGCGGCGGCCCGCCCTACGCTGGCGGCCGACACCACGACCCTGCGGATCGGCTATTTGCACGGGCTGGCCTCCGACGCCCATCTTTGGACCGCCGAGCTTCTGGGCTCGTTCGCAACGCAGGGCCTCAAGGTCGAGACCGTCCAGTTCATCACCGGGCTGGAGGCCTATCAGGCACTGGCCGGTGGCAGCGTAGACCTCGTGACCACAGGTGCGGTGATCTCCAACTTTCCGGCTCGCGGGCAGGGCAAGGCGTTTCTGATCAACGCCGAGGAATTCGGCACCGCCCAGCTCTGGGTGCATCCAGCATCCGGCATCAAGACCGTGGCGGATCTGAAAGGCCAGAAGATTGCGACCACGCGCGGCACGACCGCGCACTTCTTCCTGTTCCGCGCGCTGCAGCACAACGGGCTGGACCCGGCCAAGGACACCGAGATCGTCCACCAGCAGATGGGCAACGCGGTCACCGCGTTCATCGCGGGAGCGGTACCGGCGGTGGCGACGTGGATGCCGTTCGACGTCTCGATCGCGAAGTCGGCGCCGGACGCGGTGCGGATCGCCGACGCCTCGCAGTTCGCCGACGCCGCGATCCTCAACGGCTGGTCGGCGCGCAACGAACTGCACGCGAGCAGCCCAGACCTGCTGCGCCGCTTCGTCCGCGCCTGGCTGCCGGCCAATGACGCGCTGGTCACCCGGCCGCAGGAGATCCTGACCACGCTGCAACCGACCCGGTACCGCGAATTCACTCTGGCGCAGCTCCAGAGCCAGTACAACGCCTGCCGCTGGCACCCGGCGGCGGAGTGGGCGGCGCAATTCCGCGACGGCTCGGTGGTGAAGATCCTCGATCAGGTAACCGCCTTCAACGTCGCGGTCGGCGCCTTCGCCGACCCGCTGCCCGCGGCAACCTACTTCGACCCGAGCCCACTGCAGGATGTGCTGGCACAGGGCTGAGCATGGGAGAGATCATCGCAATGCACGCCATCGAACGGTCGAGCCAGCGCCCCCCTACAAGCGGGCTGCGCATCGAGCCCCTGGCCCCGGCCCTGGGTGCCGAGATCACGGGTGTCGACCTCGCCCAGCCGCTGCCGGCGGTGACGGTCGACGCCATCCGCGGCGCCTTTGTCGAGCATGGCGTGGTGTTTTTCCGCGACCAGCACCTGACCCCCGAGCAGCACATCTCGCTCGCGCGCCGGTTCGGCGAGATCAACGTCAACCGCTTCTTCCGTGCGGTCGACGGTCATCCGGAGATCGCCGAGGTCCGCAAGGAGGCCGGGCAGAAAAAGAACATCGGCGGCGAATGGCACACCGACCACAGCTACGACGAGATCCCGGCTCTGGGCTCGATCCTGC
>JAPJRA010000087.1 GCA_030824835.1 Geminicoccaceae bacterium
GGCGAGAACGTGGCCTTCGGGCTGCCCGGCGGCGACCGCAGGCAGCGCGAGCAGCGCGTCGCGGACCTGCTGGCGGCCGTGAACATGGGCGCCTTCGCCAAGGCCTACCCGCACACCCTGTCAGGTGGCGAGCAGCAGCGCGTGGCACTGGCCCGTGCCCTGGCGGCGGCACCGGAGGTCATGCTGCTCGACGAGGCTTTCTCGGCACTGGACACCTCCCTGCGGGCCCAGGTGCGCGAGGAGACGCTGGCGCTGCTGCGCCAGTCCGGCGCGCCAACGCTGCTCGTGACCCATGACGCCGAGGAGGCGATCCGCGTCGGCGACCGCATCCACGCCATGCTCGGCGGCCGTATCGTGCAGAGCGGCACGCCGTCGGAACTCTATTCCAGCCCGGTCAATCCGTTCGTGGCCGGCTTCTTCGGTCCCGTGAATCGGTTCGAGGGCCGGGTGGTCGATGGCATGGTCGCTACCCCGGTGGGGACGGCGCCGGCTGGAAGCCTGGCCGAGGGCGTGGCGGTTCAGGCGATCGTCCGGCCTGAAGCTTTGCGGGTCCATCGCCGCCCGGATGGCGGCGGCCTGCGTGCCCGGGTGCTGGTCAGGCGCGATCTCGGCCCCGTGCACGTGCTGCGCCTGCGCCTGGACGACGGCAACAGCATCAAGGTGCGCCAGGCCGGGCAGATCGAGGCCGCCGTCGGCGAGGAGGTCGCCATCGAGCTGGACCCACGCCACCTTTTCGTCTACGCGGCCGGCGATTGACTCCGGCGCCGTTGCTCCGGGGCCGGAAGTTTGCCACAAGCTTGCCCAGCCTGCTCGGGGCCGCCGATCGGGTGTTGAGGTGTTGATGGCCAGGAGTTCAGGATGAGCATCGGTATCTGGCAGATCCTCTTGATCCTGCTCATCGTCGTGATGATCTTCGGCGCGGGCACGCTGCCTACCGTCATGGGAGATCTGGCCAAGAGCATCAAGAGCTTCAAGGCCGGCATCAAATCCGATGACGAGCCACCGCCGCCACCACCACCACCCCCGCAGACCATTCCCATCGACCCGGCCCCGGCGGCAGCGCCGACGGCCAAGAGGGACGAGCAAGCGAGCAGCTGAGCCCGCGCATACTTCGGAGAACGGTCGATGCTCGACATCGGCTGGTCGGAGATGGCCGTCATCTTGATGGTCGCCCTGATCGTCATCGGACCCAAGGACCTACCTCGTGTCGCCCGGACCGTCGGCAAGTGGACGGGCAAGGCACGGGCCATGGCGCGCGAGTTCCAGCGCTCGCTCGACGACATGGCGCGCGAGGCGGAGCTGCAGGACATCAAGTCCGAGATGGACAAGCTCAGTCGGGTGGATGTCCGCCACCGGCTCGAGGAGACCATCGACCCCGCGGGCGAGATACGCCGGGGTCTGGCCGCCCCGGACTATCAAGGTACGGAGCGCGAAGGGCCGGAGTACGACGAGCCAGAGTTCGACGAGCCGGATGATGACGAGGCCAAGCCGTCGAAGGCCGTCACCACGCCAGCGCCGGCGGCGCCGCATCCGGCACCCGTGCCGGCGGCATCCCTGCCGGCCCCGGGTCCGCCAGCCCAGCCGGTGCCGGCCCAGCCACCAGCGAAGCCGACGGGAATCGAGAACAGCTGATGGCGATCATCAAGGACATCGACGAGCGCGAGATGCCCCTGCTCGACCACCTGGTCGAGCTGCGCAACCGGCTCATGTACGCCGCCGCGGCCATCCTGGTCTGTTTCCTCGTCTGTTACTTTTTCGCCGCCGAGATCTATGCCTTCCTGGTCCACCCCCTGGCCAAGATCTACCAGGAGATGGGCTACGGCGACCGGCGGATGATCTATACCGGCCTGACGGAGGCGTTCTTCACCTACGTCAAGGTCGCGTTCTGGGCCGGGGCGTTCATCGCTTTTCCCTTCGTCGCGATCCAGCTCTGGCTGTTCATCGCTCCCGGCCTCTACAAGAACGAGAAGGAGGCCTTTCTCCCGTTTCTGGTGGCGACGCCGGTCCTGTTCTTCATCGGCGGTGCATTCGTCTACTATTTCGTCTTCCCGATGGCGTGGAAGTTCTTCCTAAGCTTCGAGACGCCGGTGGCCGAGCCTGGTGGCCTGCCCATCCAGCTCGAGGCCCGCGTCGGCGAGTATCTCGACCTGGTGATGAAGCTGATCTTCGCTTTCGGGATCGCCTTCCAGCTGCCGGTCGGGCTCACGCTCCTGGGCAAGGTCGGCATCGTCTCGTCCGAGCAGCTGGCGAGCGGACGCCGCTACGCCATCGTGTTGATGTTCATCGCGGCCGCGATCCTGACCCCGCCGGACGTGATCAGCCAGTGCTCTCTGGCCGTGCCTCTGCTGATCCTCTACGAGATCTCGATCTGGCTCGTGCGAGGCATCGAGAAGCGCAAGGCTGCGGCCGAGGCCGCCGAGGCCGCGGCGGAAGCCGCCGCCGAGAAGGCGTCGGGCAGCGACATCAAACCGGCCGACTGAGACAGAGGCGTTCGTGATCGACCTGAAATGGCTGCGTGACCATCCCGAGGCGTTCGACCGCGCGTTGGCCCGACGCGGCCTGGCGCCGGCGGCTGCCGGCGTGCTCGAGCTCGATGCCGCACGCCGCGAGCTCGAGACCCGGCTGCAAGAGGATCAGGCGACCCGCAACCGCCTGTCGCGCGAGATCGGCCAACGCTCGGCCAAGGGCGAGCGCCCGACGCCCGAGCTGCTGGCCGAGATGACGGTGCTGAAGGAGCGGATCCGCGAGGGCGAGGACGGCTTGCGCGAGCTGGCGGCCCGGCTCGACGCGCTGGTGCCGACCTTTCCCAATGTCCTGGCCGACGAGGTTCCGGACGGACCCGACGAGAGTCACAATGTCGAGCTGCGCCGGTGGGGCAGCCCGCGGAACTTCGCCTTCACGCCGCTGCCGCACGAGGAGCTGGGGGCCGGGCTCGGGATGGATTTCGGCCGCGGGGCGCGGCTGTCCGGTGCTCGGTTCGTCGTGCTGTGGGACCAGCTCGCCGCGCTCGAGCGGGCCCTCGGGCAGTTCATGCTGGCGCTGCAGACCGAGGAGCACGGCTACACCGAGGTGGCGGTCCCCTATCTCGTCCGCGACGAGGCGGTGTTCGGCACCGGCCAGCTGCCGAAGTTCGCCGACGATCTGTTCCGCACCAACAGCGGGCATTGGCTGATCCCGACCTCGGAGGTGCCACTGACCAACCTCGCCGCCGGCGAGATCCTGGACGAGGCCAAGCTGCCGCTGCGGGTCACGGCGCTGACGCCCTGCTTCCGGCTCGAGGCCGGGGCCGCCGGCAAGGACACTAAGGGCATGATCCGACAGCACCAGTTCAGCAAGGTCGAGCTGGTCGGCATCACCACGCCCGAGCAGTCGGCGGCCGAGCAGGAGCGGATGGTCGGCTGCGCCGAGGCGGTGCTGCAGCGGCTGGAGCTGCCCTATCGCGTGATGGCCCTGGCCGCGGGCGATACCGGCTTCGGCGCGCGCCGGACCCTGGACCTCGAGGTCTGGCTGCCGGGGCAGGGCGCCTACCGCGAGATCTCCAGCTGCTCGAACTGCGGCGACTTCCAGGCGCGCCGGATGAACTCCCGCTGCCGGGCCAAGGACGCGAAGCAGACGCGCTTCGTGCACACGCTCAACGGCTCTGGCCTGGCGGTCGGGCGGACGCTGATCGCCGTGCTCGAGAACTACCAGGAAGCCGACGGCAGCATCACCGTGCCGGCGGCGCTGCGCCCGTTGCTGCGCGGCCGCGACCGCATCACCCCCGGGGAGCGCTGAGCGATGGCGCCACGCATTCTGATCAGCAACGACGACGGCATCAACGCGGTCGGCATCAAGACCTTGGAGAGGATAGCCCGGGCGGTGAGCGACGATGTCTGGGTGGTGGCGCCGGAGACCAACCAGAGCGGCGCCGCCCATTCCCTGACCCTGAGCCGACCGCTGCGCGTGCGCCGGGTGGGCGAGCGCCATTTCGCGGTCGACGGCACGCCGACCGACTGTGTGCTGATCGCCCTGCAGCGGATCATCCAGGACAGGCCGGTCGACCTCGTGCTGTCGGGCATCAACCACGGCGCCAATCTAGGCGAGGACGTCACCTATTCCGGCACGGTGGCGGCAGCCATGGAAGCCACCCTGTTCAAGGTGCCGGCGGTGGCCTTCAGCCAGGTCTGCGAGAGCCGCCAGCACATTAAGTGGGCGACGGCGGAGCGGTATGCGCCGCGGGTGATCGAGCGGCTGCTGACCACGCCGTGGCCCGAGGACGTGCTGGTCAACGTCAATTTCCCGGACGTGGCGGCCGACGAGGTCGCGGGCATCCAGGTGACGACCCAAGGCAAGCGCAAGATCGGCGACACGCTGCTCGAGCGGCTGGACCCGCGCGGCGAGCCCTATCTGTGGATCGGCGCCCTGCGGGAGTCGGCAGAGCCGGGCGAGGGGACTGATCTCGCCGCCATCGCCGAGCGCTGCGTGTCGGTGACGCCGGTCCATCTCGACATGACCCACCATGCCAGCCTGGAGACCTTTCGCCAGCGGATGGGCTAGACGGGGGCCGACATTATCCCTAGGGTAGTGCCGATACCGATTGCGCTGCTGATGATGCATCGAGAGCACAGTTGGCGGCTGGGAAGCCGTTCCGCTTGCTTGCCCTCCACCGATGGGACCCCGTAACGTGGGACAAACGGCGTTTGTCCGCCAGGGAGCGGGTTCGATGCGCGTGAATTGGGCCATCTTGCTGATGCTCGGCGTGGGTGGATGCACCCAGTATCAGCCGGTCGGCTGGGACGGTCATGGCAGCTGGGTTGCCGCTCGCGCCGCAGCCAACCAGCAGCGACCGGCGGCTGGCGCCCGCACTGCTTCCGCATCCTATCCAGGCCGGCATGTCGTGCGACCGGGCGAGACGCTCTCCGAACTGGCCGTCCGCTACAAGACCACCACGAAATCGCTCGCCTCGGCCAACGGGATGCGGGCGCCTTACGCGGTGCAGACCGGGCAGATACTAGCCGTGCCGGTCACGTCACGGCAGCGGGCCCCGGCAGCGAGCCCGCCGCCCCGTGCGCCCGTGCTCGTGGCACGCGCCGCGAACCCGGACAACACGCCGGTGGCCCCGATCCGGGTTGCCTCGCTGGAGCCGATGGCCGCACCGATCCACGCGGTGGCGCTGGAGCCGCCGCCGATCGCGCCGGCAGCACTCAAGTCGACCGACGCCGCTGGGCCCGCGGCGCCGCCGCCGCTGTCGGGCGACGGCTTCCTGTGGCCCGTACGCGGCACCATCGCCAGCGCGTTCGGTCCGAAACCCAACGGCGCCCGCAACGACGGGATCAATATCCAGGCGCCTGAGGGCACGCCGGTGCTGGCGGCCGAGAATGGTGTCGTGCTCTACGCTGGGAACGAGATCCCGGGCTACGGCCGCATGCTGCTGATCGGCCACGCCGACGGTTTCATGACCGCCTATGCCCACAATCAAGAACTGCTGGTTGCCGTGGGCACCAAGGTGCGCCGTGGGCAACCTGTGGCGACGGTAGGGCGAACCGGCGACGTCGCGACGCCGCAGCTGCACTTCGAGTTGCGCGACAACAAGGAGCCGATCGACCCGGTCGTGCATCTGGACGGCGACGCGATGCGCGTCGCCAGTGTGAGCTGAGCTCGCTGGCCCTACCGTAGGTCGGTCGGGCTTGCAGTGCAGCATGGCCACGCGCTAGAGGGTTGGTCCGCAAACTGCGGAGTCCGGATTCGGACGCTGTTCCTCAAGTCTGTGGCGGAGGCGCAAGCCGGACGTGTCGGATGTGACCCGGAAGGCGGCGCTCGGGACCGTGGCCCATGTCGCGGCCTGGTTGTGCCTCAGTATCTGCGGTTACATCGTGGCGGTGGTGCTGGCGCGCGCGCTGGGGCCGGCGGCTTACGGCGTCTATGGAGTTGTCTACAGCCTGCTGGTGGCCCTCGAGCTGACCGGCAAGCTGGGCATTCCGCAGGCGGCGATCCGCCTCGCCGCCGAGCGGCTCGGCCCGGCGATCAGTCTCGAGGCCACCGCGCTCACGCTTGGTTGTGGTGCCTATTTGTGCCTGTTCGCCGCGGTCTTCGCCGCGGCACCGGTACTGGCCCACGTGCTGGACGTCCCCGACGGCACCCGGCTGTTCCGCATCGCCGCACTGGACATCCCGTTCTACGGGGTTTTTGCCAGCCTGCTCAGCATCCTCAACGGCCGGCGCGCCTTCCTGCGCGAAAGCTCGGTATTCGCCTTCTACGGCATCGCCCGCACGGTGGCGGTGCTCGGGCTGGTCTGGATCGGTCCCTCCGTCGAGGGGGCACTGATCGTCAATATCGGGGTGTCGGTGGCCTCCGCGCTGATCGCGGCCATGGCGGTGGGGCGGGCGGCCTTCCGCCCGACTCTGGCCGAGCGACGGCCGATCCTGCGCCTGGCCGTCCCGGTAGCCCTGCTCACCGCCGGCACGCAGATCCTGCCGTCGCTCGATCTCTGGGTCCTGAGCGCCGTCGGCGGGGACCTGCCGGCAGCCGTCAAGGGCACCTACATGGCGGCGCTCAACGCGGCCCGGATCCCCGGCTTCCTCGCCAATGCCATGACCTCGGTGCTGGTGCCGTCGATCGCGGCGGCCCTGGCGGCCGGTGACATGGACGCGGCGCGACGCACCCTGCAGGGGGCGATGCGCTTCATGCTGGTCGTGCTGCTGGGGCTTTGCGCTCCTATCGCGGCCAACGCCGACGGGGTCATGGTCCTGCTGTTCTCCAGCGACTATGCCGGCGGCGGGCCTGTCCTCGCGGTACTGGTGTTCGCCCAGGGCCTGTTCATGACGGTGCTGCTGACCTTGTGCAACGTGCTGTTCGGCGGCGGGCGCACCGGTGCCGCGGCGACGCTGGCGCTGGCGCTGGTGCCGGTGCAGGTGGGGCTCACCGCGTTGTTGGTGGCTCATTATGGTGCTCTCGGCGCTGCCGTCGGGACGCTGTTGGGCGCCGCCGCCGGTGCCGCTGCCGCGGTGGCGCTGGTCGCACGGATGGTCGGGCCGCTGCTCGATCTCAGCATCCTCGCCCGCACGCTGCTGGCGGCGACCATTGCCGCCGTGGGCACGCGCGCGGTCGCGAGCGACGGCTGGATGCTGCTCGTGGAGCTGGCCCTGGGCGGGCTGGTCTATGGCCTGCTGCTGCTGCTGCTACGCGTGATCCGCCTCGACGACGTGCACATCCTGCTGCCGGCGCGGGCCGGCAGCGCTACCTCCGGCTGAGCTGCCTCAGCCGCGCGGGGTGATGTCGAGGGGGACGCCCAGGCGCCCGGCGACGTCCTGGACCAGCTGCCAGGCGACCCTGCCCGAGCGGTTGCCGCGCGTCTTGGCCCATTCCAGGGCGTCGCGGCGCAACTCCTCGGCCTCGATCGGCAGCCGGAAATGGCCCGCGTAGCGCTCGACCATGGCCAGGTAGGTCTCCTGGTTGCAGGGGTGGAAGCCGAGCCAGAGCCCGAAGCGGTCGGACAGCGAGATCTTCTCCTCCACGGCCTCGCCGGGATGGATCGCGGTGCTGCGCTCGTTGTCGATCATCTGCCGCGGCATCAGATGGCGGCGGTTGGACGTGGCATAGAGCAGCACGTTGGCGGGCCGACCCTCGATGCCGCCCTCAAGCACGGCCTTGAGCGACTTGTAGCTGGTCTCGCCGTCATCGAACGAAAGGTCGTCACAGAACAGGAGGCAGCGCCGGTCGTGCTCGGCCAAGAGATGCAGCAGCCGGGGCAGGCTGTCGATGTCCTCGCGGTGGATCTCGATCAGCGCCAGGCTGTCCGCCTGCTGCTCGTTGACCCGGGCATGGATCGCCTTGACCAAAGAGCTCTTGCCCATGCCGCGGGCACCCCAGAGCAGCGCGTTGTTGGCGGGCAGGCCGCGGGCGAAGCGGCGCGTGTTCTCGTAGAGCGTCTCGCCGACGCGCTCGATGCCACACAGCAGGTCGAACGGCACCCCGGCCACGCGCGGCACCGGCCGCAACCGCTCGCCGCGTGCCTCCCAGACGAAGGCGTCGGCGGCGGCGAGGTCGATTCCGGACGTCGGCGGCGGCGCCAGCCGCTCCAGGGCGGCGGCGATGCGCTCCTCGATCGAGATAGGCCCGGCTGCTGGCATCGTCTCTGGTCCGTTGTTGGCATGTGCCCGCTTGGCGGCGCCCTAGCTAGCAGGACCGCCCCGGTCCGCAACCCCCAGCGCCGCAGACCTAGATCCACGTGAACAAGCCCGAGCTGGAAAGGACCTCCGCATGCGTGGCAGCCGTCAGCCGAAGCCGCGAGCCTGGATCTCGACCTTGATCGTCGGATTTCGCTTCAGGCGCGCGACCGAGACGAACCGGTATCGTGCGCTGGCGCAAGTCGGCAGGGCTCAGGACCGATCCAGCACGGCGGGTGCGACCACCGGTGCATGACGAGCCTTAAGGAATCGGGCCGTAAGCGCGCGCCCCTTCAGCGGAACATGAAGATCGGCACCAGGCAGGAGCGGATCATGGCCGTGGTGGTGCTGCCGATGACCAAGCTGCGGATGCGCGAATGGCCGTAGGCTCCCATGACCAGCAGGTCGATCCCCTCCTGTTCGACCGTGCGGGCGATGACCTTGTCGGGCTCGCCCGGCCGGATGTCGGCGCGCACGCTGAACCCGCCGGCTTCCAGCCGCGACGTTGCCGCGACGAGCTGCCGCTCGGTGTCGGGGCCGGTCACCCCTACCGTCAGCAAGTGGCAGGTCAGGCCGCGCAGGACGGGACTTGCCGCCACGTGATCGACCGCCTTCAGCGCACTGGCGCCGCCGTCGAACGCGATCAGGAAACGCTCGATCGGGCTGAACGCGCGGGAGGCGACGAGGATCGGCCGGCTGCTGGCACGCGCCACCCGCTCAAGATTCGAGCCCAGATGCAGCTTGGCGAAGTCGGCCCCTTCGCCGCGCTTGCCGAGACAGAGGAAGCGCGCCTCGTGCTCGAGCTCGACCACGGTGTCGATGAGGTCGCCGTGTCGCAGCTTGGCGGTGACGTCGCTCGCGCCCGCGGCCAGCAGACGCTGCCTGGCCTCGTCCAGGATGAGCCGACCCCGCCTCAGCCCGAGCTTGGCTTTCTGCGCGTCCAGCGCCGCCAGCTCGGTCAGCAGCGATTCCTGGGTGTTGGCGTCGAGGTTGCCGCTCAGATCCGCCGGGGCGCTGGCCACGTCCCGTCGGCCCAGCACGTGGACGATCTCGACCGGCCCACCCAGGCGGCTGGCGGCCCAGCCGGCGTGATCGCACACGCTCTGCGCATAGACCGAGCCGTCGATGAACGCGACGATGCGTGTCAGCATCAGGGGGCGCCTCCAGTCAATGGCCAGCGAGGGCATCGAGTGCCTCGGACTTGTCGTGCGCGGCCAGTCGGTCGACGATGGTGGCACTCGCCTCGTTCATGCCGACGATCTCGACATCCGCTCCCTCGCGGCGGAACTTGAGCACCACGCTGTCCAGCGCGGCGACGCCGGAAATGTCCCAGATATGTGCCCGGCGCACATCGATCCGCACGCGCTCCAGAGCCTCCCTGAAGTCGAAGGCTTGGTTGAAGCTGGTAGCGGAGGCGAAGAACAGCTGACCCTCAACGATGTAGGTCCGCTCCGTGCCATCCGTTGAGAGGGTGGAAGTGACCCGGAAGATCTGCGCCACCTTCCAGGCGAAGAAGATGCCCGACAGCAGCACGCCCAC
>JAPJRA010000088.1 GCA_030824835.1 Geminicoccaceae bacterium
GGTCGACGAAAGCCCGGCTCAGCGCATCCATCGGCACGATCCCGAGCCCGACCTCGTTGGAGACCAGCACCACCGGCCCGGTCGCCGCCGCCAGCGCCGCCATCAGCCGGTCGCCCTCGGCCTCCGGGTCACGGTCGCCCAGCATCACGTTGGTGAGCCACAAGGTCAGGCAGTCGACCAGCAGGGCGCGCTCCGGACGGGTGTGGGTCGCGATAGCCGCAGCCAGCTCCAGCGGCGCCTCGACGGTGAGCCAGGCGGCGCTGCGGCGATCGCGGTGGTGCTGGATACGCTGCCGCATCTCACCGTCCAGCGCCTGCGCCGTGGCGACATAGACCGGCCGCAGACCCGACCCCAGGACCAGCGATTCGGCGTGCGCGCTCTTGCCGGAGCGGGCGCCGCCGAGCACGAGGGTCAAGGATGGCAGGCGGGTGGTCAAGCGGGTTTCCAGCTGATCGCGACCGGGTGGCAGGTAGGAGCAGTGCCGGCTGCGACTGTCAATCTCAGGCCTCCGAGGTTGACTGTCGCGACCCGAGCGGCAGATTTCCCTGCACGCGTCGTGCGGTGGCCGACGGCGCTCCTTGTCTCGGGGATACGATGCTCGATCCTGACCTGCTCTCGCAACTGACCGTCCTGATGAGCGTCGTGCTCATCGACATCGTCCTGGCGGGCGACAATGCGGTCGTGGTCGGCACCGCCGCGGCTGGTCTGCCGCATGCGCAGCAGCGAAAGGTGATCATCATCGGTGCCGCGCTGGCACTGGTCGCGCGGGTCATCTTCGCGCTGGTGGCGACCCAGCTGCTGGCGATCATCGGCCTGCTGTTCGCGGGCGGGCTGCTATTGCTCTGGGTCGCGTGGAAGATCTGGCGCGAGCTGCATTCGAACCACGGGGATGGGGGCGAACAGGCAGGCAAGGTCGCGGTGCCCAAGACGATGGGCTCGGCCATCATGCAGGTCGCCATCGCCGACATCTCGATGTCGCTGGACAATGTGCTGGCGGTGGCCGGCGCCGCCCGCGACCATCCGCGCATCATGATCTTCGGTCTGCTCCTGTCGATCGCCTTGATGGCCGTGGCGGCGCAGCTCATCGCCCGGCTGATCGATCGGCATCGCTGGATCGCCTATATCGGCCTCGGCATCGTGCTCGTGGTCGCCGGCAAGATGATCTACGAGGGCGCGCACGAGATCTTCGCCGCCGTCAACGGCGCCACCTGAGCAGGCGGCGCCCGAAGGCGCCGCCGTCCGATCAGGCGGCGGCGCGGATGCCGGCCGCTTGCACCTCGTCGCCGACGAACGGCATGAAGCGCGCGAAATTGGCCTCGAAGCGGGCGGCGAGCTGCCGGGCCGCCTGATCGTAGGCATTCTTGTCGGCCCAGGTCGTGCGCGGGTCGAGCAGCTGCGGATCCACGCAGGGGCAGGCCTGCGGCATGTGCAGGCCGAACACCGGATGCACCTTCATCGGGGCCTGCTCCAGGCTGCCGTCCAAAGCCGCGTTCAGCAGCGCCCGGGTCGCCTTGATCGGCATGCGCCGGCCAGTCCCGTAGGCGCCGCCGGTCCAGCCGGTGTTCAACAGCCAGCATTTCGCCCGGTGGCGGAGCATCAGGTCGCCCAGCATCTCCGCGTAGACACTCGGATGACGCGGCAGGAACGGGGCGCCGAAGCAGGTCGAGAACACCGCCTGCGGGGCGGTCACACCGCGCTCGGTGCCGGCGAGCTTGGCCGTGTAGCCGGAGAGGAAGTGATACATCGCCTGCTCGGCGGTGAGCAGGCTGATCGGCGGCAGCACGCCGAAGGCGTCGGCCGTCAGCATCACGATGTGGTTGGGGTGACCCGCCCGGCCGGTGGCGCTGGCGTTGGGGATGAAGCTCAGCGGGTAGCAGCTGCGCGTGTTCTCGGTCAGGCTGTCGTCGTCGAAGAGTGGTGCCAGCGTCGTCGGGTCGAGCTTGACGTTCTCCAGCACGGCGCCGAACCGCGACGAGGCGGCGTGGATTTCGGGCTCGGCCTGCGGATCGAGGCGCACCACCTTGGCGTAGCAGCCACCCTCGAAGTTGAACACGCCGTCCGGCCCCCAGCCATGCTCGTCATCGCCGATAAGCGTGCGGCCGGGATCGGCGGACAGCGTCGTCTTGCCGGTGCCGGAGAGGCCGAAGAACGCTGCGGCGTGGCCGTCTGCGTCGACGTTGGCCGAGCAGTGCATCGGCAGCACGCCGGCGTCGGGCAGGAGGTAGTTGAGGATGGTGAACACCGACTTCTTGATCTCGCCGGCATAGGCGGTGCCGGCGATCAGGACCAGGCGATGGCGGAAGTCGACGGCGATGACGGTCGAGGAGTTGGTGCCGTCGACGGCAGGGTCGGCTTCGAGGCTCGGCAGCTGCAGCACCACCCAGTCGGGCTCGTAGCCGACGAGCTGGTCCGGCTCCGGCCGGATCAGCATGTTGCGCGCGAACAGGTTGTGCCATGCCTGCTCGGTGATGACCCGCACCTTGAGCTGATGCGCCGGGTCGGCGCCCGCGTGCAGGTCCTGCACGAACAGCTCGCGGCCGGCGACATGGGCAACGGCCCGCTTCGCCAGACCGGCGAAACGCTCGGGCTCGAGCGCCTGGTTGGTCGTCCCCCAGTCGATCGTCTTGTCGAGCTCGGGATAGGCCACGAAGAACTTGTCGTTGGGCGAGCGGCCGGTGAACTTGCCGGTCGTGGCCACGATGGAGCCATCCGCGCTGAGGCGGGCCTCGTCGCGCCGCAGCGCCTCGGTCACCAGCTGCGCCGGCAGCAGGTTATGCCAGATGCGCCCCGGTCGGGCGTCGCCCAGCACGCTGCAGCCTACCCCCAGGTCGATGTGACCGTCGATCTTCACTCCGCATCCCCCACACTGAAAAGCCAAAGAAAACCTGCACCGAGGCGCAGCTCCAAAACCGATCACCCAACACGCCGTTCCGCCATGGGGCCTTATGCCACCCCGGCGTCGGCGCGGGCCCGGCGCGCCAGCCGCACCAGCTCCGCCCTTACGCCAGCCGCATCGTGCACCGGCTGCTCGAACCACAGCCGAGCCACGTTCGGGCCCTGGCGCAGGTCGCAGCCTTCGGCATCGATGCCGCTCAACGACCAATTGCCACCGCTGCGCGACAGGAGCCGGGTGGCATAGAGCTGCACCGCGTCGGCATGGTCGGTGTTCATGTGGGTCAGGACATCCCGCTCCTGGTCGGGCAGCGGTCCCAGGCTCCCGGCAGGGAGCAGGACGGCATCGCCGCCGACCCAGTGAATCCGCCCGAATCCCGCCACCAGATGCGCCCGCTCGACGCAGACGCGGTACAGGTTGAAGTCGCGAAAGCCCGTGTAGGCGGCGGCATCCGGGTGCCGTGCGACATAGCGCGCGAGCAGCCGCGGGTCGGCCGTGCGCTCGATCCGACCCTGCACCGTGGCGCGCTCGCCGGCCAGCGGCACGGCATGCTCGAGCGTGCCGTCGAACAGCAGGGACACCCTGGCATCGGCCGTCAGGTTCTTGGTGTGGTCGGCGAGGTCGGACAGATACAGCAACGGGCTGGCGTCGTGATCCAGGGCCACCATCGCCAGCGAGACATAGGGCGCGCCCGAGCCGACGGCGAGCGTGCCGAGCCCGACCCTCGTGCAGGACCGCATCAACCGTCGGATGACGGTGCCGTTGTCGCTGTCAGTCATGGCCGCACAGGCTGTCCACAAGTAAGGTGGGCGTCAAGCAAGGGGCCATCCGGCATGCTTCCACGTATGTCCAGAGTGACCCAACGCTAGCGTGAACCCGCGGTGCTTACCGCGACGCCATTTGTCACAGCTTGCGCGGCACGCTGTCCGGTGAGGTCGGCGGCACGGCAGCTGGGCGTAGATTTGAAGAGGACAGCCGTGGTCGATCTATTCGCTGCACCGGAATACGGCGAAGCCGTGCCGGTCGATGACCGGATATTCTGGCTGAGGGCGCGGCTGCCCTTGGCGCTGAACCACGTCAACCTCTGGCTGTGCGACGACGGCGACGGCTGGACGATCGTCGACACCGGCTACGGCGATCCGCCGACCTGGCAGATGTGGGAAGCGGCGTTGGGTGGGCTGCTGGCCGGACGGCCGGTGCACCGGGTGCTGGTCACGCATTTCCACCCCGACCATGTCGGCCAGGCCGGCGCGCTGTGCCGGGCCACCGGCGCCGAGCTGTGGATGAGCCGCACCGAATGGCTGATGTGCCGGGCCCTGGCCCTGGACACCAGCATGGCGTCGATCGCGGCCACCGAGGGCTGCTATCGCACCGCCGACCTGCCCGAGGCGGTCGTCGCCCGTCAGGTCCAGCGCGGCAACGCCTACCGCAAGGTGGTCAGCGAGCCGCAGCCGGTGTTCACCCGCATTGTCGCCGGGCAGACCCTGACCATGGCCGGCAGCCGGTGGGACGTGCTGATCGGCCAGGGGCACGCTCCCGAGCAGGTCACGCTGTGGTGCAAGGAGCGGAACCTGTTGATCGCGGCCGACCAGATCCTGCCGCGGATCTCGCCGGTGATCGGTGTCTGGCCATCCGAGCCCGATGCCGACCCCTTGCACGACTTCCTGACCTCGCTGGTCCCGTACCGCGATCTGCCCGAGGATTGTCGGGTGCTGCCGTCGCACGGCCTGCCGTTCGTGGGGCTGCACGGCAGGCTCGGGCAGCTGGCCGATCACCATGCCGAGCGCCTGGAGCGGACGCTGACCGCATGCGCGGCACCGACCACCGCCGCCGCGGTGCTGCAGGCGCTGTTCCAGCGGGCGCTCGACGCGCATCAGACGGGCTTCGCGCTCGCGGAAACGCTGGCGCACCTGAACCATCTGATCGGGAAGGGCCAGCTCGACAGGTGGCGCGATGCCGACGGCGTCACGCTCTATCGCTGCCGCTAGAACCCCTAGCCGCGCCGGAACACGGACCAGAGGACGCGGCGCCCCTTGGCCCGGTACATCCGCCGGTCGGCATGGCGCAGCAGGCTGGTGGCGTCCTCGCCGTCCTCGGGGAACAGCGCCACGCCGATGCTGGCGCGCAGCGTGCCGACGCTGCCCGCGGCGTCGGCCGGCTCGGCCAGACGCTGCACCAGCTCACGGCCGCGCTCGTGCGCGATCTCGCGGTGGCCGATGCCCTCCAGGATGACGGCGAACTCGTCCCCGCCCCAGCGGGCCACCGTGTCCGACGCCCGCACCGAGTGGAGCAGCCGCTCGGCCGCCACGACCAGCATCCGGTCGCCGGCGTCATGCCCGTGGCGGTCGTTGATCGCCTTGAAATTGTCGAGGTCGAGAAACAGCAGGGCGCCGGAGGTCCGGTTGCGGTAGCTGCGGGCGATGGCGTGCGCCAGCCGCTCCTCCAGCAGCCAGCGATTGGCGAGGCCGGTCAGCCGGTCGTGCGTCGCCAAGTAGAACAGCTGTCGTGCCCCCTGATCCAGCAGCGCCAGCTGCTGCAGCAGGTTCACCACCTCGCTGCGGTCGATGGCGCGGCGGGCGCGGAACGGCCACCACGGCGCCACGGTCTCGACATCGTGCGTGACGGTCGGCAGCGGCACCACTGGAACGCCGGGAGCCGCCGCCTGCAGCCGCACCAGCGCGTTGAGGTTCGCCAGGTCTGGCGGGCCCACGCCCAGGAACACGATCGCCGGTCGATCGACGATCAGCCGCTCGAGCGCCTGGTTCACGGACACGAGCTCGAGCAGATGGGTCTGCGGCAGGCCCGCCTCCTGCAGCAGGCTGCGGGCCTGCAGGGCCAGCTGCCGCTCGGCCCCGACCACCAGGGCCGAGAAGGGCTGGGTGACCCGGCATGCGTCCGGCTGCCCGAGGCCGGGGCGGAGCAGGGCGGGAAGGTCCAGGCGCATAGAGCTGTCCGTTGCAAATTGCGAGAACCATAACGGCGATGACCGATATCGCGCAATAATTGAAATGATGGCGATGATATTTAACTTTTCATGTGTGGTGGTATGCCCCCCTGCCGTCGAACATCGCTTGACTTGCCCGGCTGCCTGCCCTTCCCATGCGGCGCCGCGCAGGCTGACAAGAAGCAGGAGGCTGGGCTTGACGATCGATCTGCGGTTGCTCGACCATTTGCGGGCGTTCGATACGCCCACCATCTGCAATGCGCTGGAGCTCGTGACGCCCGAGAATCGCGGCGCGGGCTTCTCCACCCGCCCGTTCGTCGCCGCCTTCCCGGCCATGCAGCCGATCGTCGGGTTCGCCCGTACGGCGACCATCCGGGCCACCCACCGGCCGGAGACGTCCCCGGCGGAGCTGAAGGCGCTGCGGCTGGCCTATTACGAGTATGTGGCCAGCCCTCCGGGCCCCACGATCACCGTCCTGCAGGACCTGGACCCCGAGCCCGGTTACGGCGCCTTCTGGGGCGAGGTGAACACCGCGGTGCACAAGGGACTGGGCGTGCTGGGGTGCATCACCAACGGCTCGATCCGCGATCTCGACATGATCGCCACCGATTTCCAGCTCCTGGCCGGCTCGGTCGGCCCCAGCCACGCCTGGGTCCATGTCGAGGCGATCGAGCTCGAAGTCACGGTCCACGGCGCGCGGGTGCGCCACGGCGACCTGATCCACGCCGACAAGCACGGCATGGTCGTGATCCCTGAGGCGGCGGCGGCCGAGCTGCCGCTGGCGATCGATCTCTGCACCAGGCGGGAGGCACCGATCATCGCCGCCGCGCGCCAGCCCGATTTCGATGTCGCCAAGCTCCGTGCCGCCATGGCCGAGGCCGACGACATTCACTGAGGGAAGCCGTCACCTTCCAGGCGCGCCATCTGGATCAGGGCCCGATGCAGCGCGCTGTCGCGCTGCTCGACCTCCTCCAGAACGGTCAGGTGGTTGGTGTCCGGCACCTCGAGATAGCCGCCCGCGAGACCGGCAGCGCTTCGGGCGGCATGAAATTCCGCCGACTGGCGGCGAAACTCCGCCGATTCCAGGCCACCCACCGCCAGCACCAGCGGCCCGCCCGACTCGGGCAGGCGGAACATGGGGCTGAGGTGGGTGACTTGGCGCCAGGTCGCCTGCACCTTGGGCTGGATGAAGCTGAAGGGCACGAAGCCCAGATCGTAGAGGCCGCTGATCGCGACCCCACCCTTGATGATGTCCGGCGGCAGCCCGTAGGCGCCCGGCCAGTCGGTGGCCATGGCCATGGCCGCCAGATGGGCGCCGGCGGAATGGCCTGAGATCGTCAGCCGGGCCGGATCGGCCCCAAACTCGCTGGCATGATCGAAGGCCCAGGCGACGGCGGCGCGCGTCTGTCGGACGATCTCGTCGAGGCTCACCCGTGGGCACAGCGCGTAGTTGATGACCACCGTGGTGATGCCGGCCTCGACCAGCGGCCGGGCGACGAAGTCGTGATCGCGGGCCGAGAAGCGACGCCAGTAGCCACCATGGACGAAGACGTGGATGGGAGCACCGTCGCCCGCCGGGAAGACGTCGCAATATTCCTCGCAGGTGGGCCCGTACTTCACGCCGGGGTTGCAGGTGAGCGAGGCGATGGCCGCCGTGCTGCGATCGAACCAGCCTTTGATCACGGCATCGGAGTCTGGGATGCCGAGCATCGGGTTGTACTCGGCGTCGATCTCCTCCTGCGAGGTGAAGCCGCGATAGAGTTTCATGCGCTGGCGCTCCCTGACGCTCGATCGGCATGCCGAGTCTTTTCGGAGCGACACTGCCTGCGGTCGACGCTGGCGGCAACAGGCGAGGTGGCGCTATTGCCGTTTGGTCCCCTGCCGACGTAAGTACATGCGAATCATGCAGTGCATGCGGTGCGGCGTCGGCAACGCCGCGGAGCGGCGGTTTTGCGGCGCCTGCGGCGCCGCACTGCCGATCCCTTGCCCGGGCTGCGACTTCGTCAACGAGCCCGGCATGGCTTTCTGTGGCGGCTGCGGCGGCGCGCTCGGCCGAGCGGTGCACGACCGTTCCAGCGCCACGCCGGAGCACCGGCAGGTGGCGGTCCTGTTCGTCGACCTCGTGGGCTACACGCGCCTGACCGCCAAGCTCGGGCCCGAAGACACCCGAACGCTGCTGGATTCGTTCTTCGCCGCCGTCGACGGCGTCGTGGAGCGCCACGGCGGGTCGGTCGCCCAACATCTCGGCGACTGCGTGATGGCCCTTTTCGGCGCCCCGATCGCGCACGGCGACGACGTCGACCGCGCGGCCCGTGCGGCGCTGGCGATGTCAGCCGCGATGCTGAGGCTGTCGACCCAGGTCGGCCACGAGCTCGCGGTCCACGGCGGCATTGCGGTAGGGGATGTCGTGGCCGGACCTACCGGCAGCGACACGCATCGAATCTACACCGTCACCGGCGATGCGGTGAACCTCGCGGCGCGGCTGGCCGACCGCGCCGCTCCTGGCGAGCTGCTGATAGCCGACCCGGTCCGGCTGGCCCTGGCCATGCCTGCCCAGCTCGAAGATCTCGGACCGCTCGCGCTGGAGGGCATCGACCGGCCGATTCGAGTCCACCGGCTGGTGCGCCTCCGCGATGTGCCGGCCGTCGACGCCGGCGCCATAGTCGGTCGGGCAGCCGAACTGGACCAGCTGGCGACGCTGCTGGCGCAGGTGGCTGGCACCAGGCGGGGCGGCATGGTTCTGCTCCGTGGCGATGCCGGCATCGGCAAGTCGCGCCTGTTGCGGGAAGCGCGGGTCCGCGCGGTGGGAGACGGTTTCGCCTGTCACCTCGTCCTGGTGCTGGACTTCGGCTCGGGCGAAGCTCGCGGGCCGATCCGCGTCCTCACTCGTGGGCTTCTGGGAGTCGAGCCCGGCGACCAGCTCACGGAGCTGCCGGCGGCCGCGCGGACCATACCGCTCCCGGAGATGCTGCGACCCTTCGTGTTCGACCTGCTGGACATAGCCTTGCCGCAGGAGCTCGACCACCTCGTCGCCGCGATGGCGGACAGCGAGCGACGCTCGGCGCGGCAGCGGGCCCTCGCCACCGTGATTGGCTCTGCTGCGGCTCGACAACCGTTGCTTCTGGCCGTCGAGGACGTTCACTGGGCCGATCGCGACCTGCTGGGTGACCTGACGGCGATCGGTCGGGCGATCGCCGATCTGCCGGCCCTGTTGGTGATGTCCACCCGACGCGAGGGCGATCCTGTTGATGCAATCTCGCGGGACAATGCCGGCTCCGTCCCGCTGACGACCATCGATCTGCACCCTCTGCGCGATGGCGATGCGCGCAGGCTCGCCACGCAATTGCTGGCCGGCACCGATGAGCTGGTGGCCGAGCGTTGCGTCGCCCGCGCGCAAGGCAACCCGTTGTTCCTGGAGCAGCTGTCGCGGCATCTGCGCGAGCGCGAGGATGACATGGTCCCCGCGACCGTGCAAACGCTGATCCAGGCCCGCCTCGACCGCCTCGAGCCGAGCGATCGCGAGGCCTTGCGCGCCGCGTCCGTCCTTGGGCAGCGGTTCACGCTGCCGGCTCTGCGTGCGATTCTCGGCCGGGCCGACTACGAGCCGGGGCAACTGATCCAGCGACTGCTCGTGCGTCCGACCGGCGATGACTTCCTCTTCGCCCACGCCCTGATCCGTGACGCGGTCTACGACATGCTTCTGCGCACGCGGCGGCGCGAGCTGCACCGCCGGGCTGCCGCCTATTTCGCGGGGCGGGACGCGGTGCTCCATGCCCAGCATCTCGATCGGGCCGGCGAGCCCACGGCACCCCCGGCCTAAGCCGTGGCGGCAGAG